>CAZGKH010000109.1:0-10497 GCA_964525665.1 uncultured Anaerolineae bacterium
TTTATCGAACTCCTCCTGGGATGATCTGCCGCAGGAGAGCCTTCGGTTGATCCTTCAATTCGTTGTGAAGAAAGAGTACCTACAACACCAAAAAACCTGGTTTCTGATTGACTTGAGGAGATAAGCGCAAAGTGTTTGAGAACTTAACGGATAAGTTGCAAAATGTCTTCGACAAACTGGCCAAGCGGGGCAAGCTATCCGAGGGAGATGTTGACGCCGCCATGCGCGAGGTGCGGCTGGCTCTGTTGGAGGCCGACGTCAACTACAAGGTGGTCAAGGACTTCGTGGCCAGGGTGCGCGAGCGGGCCGTCGGCGCTGAGGTGATGCGGACCCTCACGCCGGCCCAGCAGGTGATCAAGATCGTCAATGAGGAGTTGCTCAACACCCTGGGTGAGCCCAGCAAGCTGGACTTGACAGGCTCACCGCCTCACGTCATCATGCTGGTGGGTCTCCAGGGATCCGGCAAGACGACCACGGCGGCCAAGCTGGCTCTGAGGCTGCGCCAGTCGGGCCATCGTCCCCTTCTGGTGGCCGCCGACCCCCGCCGGCCAGCGGCGGTGACCCAGTTGGAGGTGCTGGGGAAGCAGTTGGACATCCCCGTCTACCAAGAAGGCACCAAAGTGCCCCCACCGAAGGTTTGCGCCAACGCCGTCCGTCGAGCCGAGGAGTCCGCCCGTAGCATTGTCATCCTGGACACCGGCGGTCGGTTGCACATTGACGAGGAGTTGATGCGGGAGCTGACGGAGATCAAGAGGAAGGTCTCACCGCAAGAAGTGCTGCTGGTGGCCGACGCCATGACGGGCCAGGACGCAGTGAGGGCAGCGGGCGACTTCAACCAGCGGGTGGGCTTGACGGGCTTGATCTTGACCAAGGCCGATGGTGACGCCCGTGGCGGGGCAGCCATCTCCATCCGCTCCGTGACGGGCGTGCCCATCAAATTCCTGGGCGTGGGCGAGAAGACCGACGCCCTGGAGCCTTTTCATCCCGATCGCCTGGCCTCGCGCATCCTGGGCATGGGCGATGTCCTCAGCCTGATCGAGAGGGCGGAGGCAACCCTGGATGAGGAGCAAGCCCTGGCAGTGGGCAGAAAGCTGGCCACGGGAGAGTTCGACCTGGAGGACTTTCGGCAGCAACTGCGCGAGGTCAAGAAGATGGGGCCGTTGAGCCAGTTGTTGGACATGATCCCTGGCTTTTCCCAGGTCAGCCAGCAAGTGTCGCCGGAGATCACCGATCAGCAGATGAAGCGGATCGAGGCTATGATCAACTCCATGACTCTGGAGGAGCGGCGCAGTCCCAGGATCATCAACGCCAGCCGCAAGCGGCGCATTGCACGAGGCTCTGGTACCACGGTCCAGGAGATCAACCAGCTCCTGGGCCAATTCCGCCAGATGCAGCGCATGATGAAGCAGATGGCCAGCGGGCGGGGGCCGTTTTCGATGTTGAGGCAGTTGGGTGGTTAGGGGGTTACGATGAACAACGATAAAGCGATCCAGGTACAGGATCTACACAAAAACTTCGAGGACGTCTACGCCGTGCAGGGCGTCAGCTTCGACGTACAGGCGGGTGAGATATTCAGCCTGCTGGGGCCCAACGGCGCGGGCAAGAGTACTATCATCTCCATGCTCGCCTGCCTGTTGGAGCCGACCCAGGGGGACGCGCTGGTGCTGGGCCACTCCATCCTGCGCGATCCGATGGCGGTCAAAGCGGCCATCGGCGTCATCCCGCAGGAAATCGCCCTCTACGAGGACCTCTCCGCCCGCGAGAACCTCAACTTCTGGGGTAAAATGTACGGCCTGCGCGGCGCCGCGCTTCACCAGCGGGTGGGCGAGGTGCTGCACGTCATTGGCCTGACCGAACGCCAGAAGAGCCGGGTGGGCAAGTTCTCCGGCGGCATGAAGCGGCGGCTGAACATCGGCATCGCCCTGTTGCACAAACCGCAGGTCATCATCATGGACGAGCCGACGGTGGGCATTGATCCCCAGACCCGGCGCAACATCCTGGACAACGTCAAGGAACTAAACCAGCAGGGGATGACCGTCCTCTACACCACCCACTACATGGAGGAAGCCCAGGAGCTATCCGACCACATCGCCGTTATGGACCAAGGCAAGGTGATCGCCCACGGCACCCACGACGAGCTGGTCAAGATCGTCGGCGAACTGGATCGGATTGACCTGACCATCAACGCCGAATCAGAGCGAGTGCTGGAGCGGTGGCAGGCGACCGATGGGGTGCACCAGGTTTCTGCTGAGAACGGTCAACTCACGCTCCTGGTGGACGACAGCAACGTCGTCCTGCCGCGCCTGTTCGAGTCGGCCACCGAGACGGGCGTGCGCATCACGTCGGTGGAGATTCAGGAGCCTAACCTGGAAGCGGTGTTTCTGCATCTCACAGGCCGGGCGTTGCGGGATTGAATTGAAATGAAGTTGCTAGACATCGCCCTAAAAGACATGCTCCGCTCCCTCCGCAGCGGGTTCGCACTGGTGATAATGTTTGTCGCGCCGCTGCTGATCACGGGCATCATCTACGCTGCTTTCGGGGGATTGGGAGGCGACGGCGGCTTCGATCTGCCGGTGACGCGGGTTCAGGTCGTCAACCTGGATCAGCCTGGGCCACAGTCCAGTTTCTCTTTCGGGCAAATGCTGGTCGGGTTCCTGCAAGACGAAAGGCTGGCGAACCTCCTGCAAGTGACGGAGGCAGCCGATGAATCCGATGCCCGAACGGCGGTGGACAACCAGAACGCCGGAGTAGCAGTCATCATCCCGCCCGATTTCACCACCGCCGCGTTGGCTGCGGAGGGTAGAGCCTCGATCACGCTGTATCAAGACCCCACCCTGACGCTAGGGCCGGGCATCGTCAAGGGGGTGGTCAGCCAGTTCGTGGATGGCTTCGCTGGCACCAGGATCGCCTCCGGCGTCGTGGCCGACCAACTGGGCCAGCGGGGGGCGGCGGTTGATGCCAGCCTGATGCAGGACGTCGCCATGCAGTACGCAGCCTGGGCCGAAGCGCTGGGCGAGAGCTGGGACGAGGGGACACACCCGCTCCTCGACATCCAGCCCCCGCCGATCAAAGCTGAGCCGGCCAGCCAGGAGACCATCATATTCGGAGGGATCATGGCCGGCATGGTGATCTTCTTCGCCTTTTTCACCGGCGCCAGCACTGCAGAGACCATCATCCATGAGGACGAAGAGGGGACCCTGGCGCGGCTCTTCACCACTCCCACACCGCGAGCGGCCATCCTGGGCGGCAAGTTCGCTGCCAGTTTCATGACTCTCATCGTCCAGGTGGTCGTGTTGATGCTGGCCTCGGCTGTCATCTTCCGCATCCACTGGGGGGAGCCCCTAGCCGTATCCTTGGTGGCGCTGGGACTGGTCGTCGCTGCGGCGGGACTGGGCGTGTTCATCATGTCCTTCCTCAAAACTACACGCCAGGCCGGGCCGGTGATGGGCACGGTGCTGACCCTGAGCGGCATGGTGGGCGGACTGTTTACCACTGGCTTTCAGAACTTGCCCGCCACTTACGAGACCATCAACTTACTTACGCCGCACGGTTGGGTGCTGCGTGGCTGGAAGCTGGTGCTGGCGGGCGGCGGCGTGAGCGATGTGCTCTGGCCGGCTCTCGTCACTCTGGGGATGGGCATCATACTCTTCGTCGTCGGTGCGCTTGTCTTCCGCAGACGGTTTGCGTAGATTGGGAGGGAATCCATGCGCGTGGTTGATCTAGCCCTCAAAGACCTGTTGCAGATAGTTCGGGACTGGAAGTCGGCGTTCTTCTTGGTGGTGATGCCGATCCTTTTCACCCTCTTCTTCGGCACCGTCTTTGGCTCCAGTGCGGGAGGCGACCCCCGCCTGCCGGTGGGATTTGTGGGCCACGACGAGAGCGACGCCCTCAGCACCAGCCTGTACACTTTGCTGGAGGCATCGGACGCCATCCGACCGGTCGTTCTGGAAGGGGACGATGCGGATAGCGCGGCCGACTCAGTTAGTGATGGCGATTTAGCCGGCGCGGTGATCGTGCCACCCGGCTTCGGCGAGCGTGTCCTCGCGGGCGAGGAGCCCCGTCTGACGGTCGTCGTTGATCAAAACACACCGTCCGGGCAGACGGCCAGTAGCGCGGTTCAGGCAGCCGCAAACCGCCTGCTGGGCGCAGTCGAGGCTGCCCGACTCAGCGCGGAGGCGTTTGAAGACCGGGAAGGATTCGAGAGTGAGGCAGCCCGCCGGGCCTATCTGGACCAGGCGCTGGCGCTGGCCAGTGATGCCTGGCTCCAGCCGCCCCTCATCGTCGTGGTCGAGCAGTCAGGGGCGCAGGCCGAGGAAGGGGAGGAACTATCGGCGAACGTCTACACCCAGTCGTCGCCGGGGATGATCGTCCAGTTCGTCGTTTTTGGGCTGAACACGTCGGCGATGGTGCTGGTGCTGGAGCGCAGGTCCAGGACGCTGCAGCGTTTGCTCACGACGCCCATCACCCCAACGCAGGTGATTGCCGGCCACGTGCTGGCCATGTTTACTGTGGTCTTCCTTCAGCAGGTGTTGTACATTGCCTTTGGCCAACTGGCCTTCGGCGTGGACTACATGCGCGAGCCGCTGGCCATTCTGCTGGTGATGGTGACGTTGGCGCTGTGGGTCTCCAGCCTGGGGCTGCTCATAGGTGCGGCCGCCAAGGGTGAGGAACAGGTCTTGATGTGGGCCCTCATGGCTATGTTCGTCTTCTCAGCCCTGGGCGGCGCCTGGTTCCCGCTGGATATCACGGGCAAGACCTTCGCGGCCATAGGGCACTTGATGCCGACCGCCTGGGCGATGGACGGCTTCCAGAACATCGTACTGCGCGGCCTGGGCCTGAGTTCGGTGCTGCTTCCGGTGGGCATCCTGCTGGCCTACACCGTGGTGTTTTTTGGGCTGGCGGTTTGGCGATTTCGGTTCGAGTAGTTTGTTGGTTATTTTGGCCAGCAGAAAAAGGAAAGTTCAAACGATGAAGTTAGATCATCTTGCCGAGCTTTTCGCCGACGAAGCAGTGGAAATTGTCTATCTTTTCGGCTCCCAGGTACGGGGTGATGCAGGGGGGATGAGTGATGTGGACATCGCTATCCTTCTCCCAAACGAGCCCAGCTCTGCAGAGTGCGCCCGAAGCCAGCTTCGTTTTCTGGATAAACTAACTAGACATCTGAAGAGTGATAAGGTAGATGTGGTGATCCTGAACCAGTCGCCGCTTTTGTTGCAGCATCGTGTCGTTCGCGATGGCAAGGTGATTTTCTGCCGCGATGAGGGAGAATGTGTCCATTATGAGGCGCAGGTGATAAGAGACTATCTCGATTTTCAGTACTTCGAACGAGCTTACAACGAGGCTCTGCTAGGACGGATACTTAAGGAGGGGCTAGGTGCTTGACCGTGAAGCGGTGACTGCGCGTCTGGATAAACTGAATGAGTACGGTAAGATCCTGAGGGAGCTACAGAAAGCGAGCAGGTCTGAGTTCGTCGCCGATTATCACGTCTATGGGCTGGCGGAGAGGTATCTGCAACTCTCTATCGAGTGCCTCCTTGATATTGGACGCTTGATCATCATTGGACTTGGCTTGCGCAAGCCGGATCGCCACCAAGAGATCATTGAGATTCTGTGGGAGGCTGATATGATCTCTGACGACTTGGCCTCCAGGTTGCAGGGGATAGCCGGGTTTCGCAACATCTTGGTCCATGATTACTTGAAGCTCAACCGCGACTTGGTCTACGAGAACTTGCAGAAAGGACTGGTGGACTTGAATGATTTTTCGCGGGAAATTGCCAAATTAGTGAAGAAAGGATAAAATATAGTGAGATGGTAGATACAATCAGAGCGTCAGAGGTCAAGCCGGTGGAGATGGTGCCGGGCGTGTGGCGGCGCACCCTCTCCTGGGGTGAGCAAGTGATGGTTGTTCAAACAACTCTCGCGGAGGGGGCAGTGGTTCCAAACCATCGGCATCCCCATGAACAGATCACCTACATCGTCGAAGGGGAGTTGTCCATGGATGTCGAGGGTCGGACCCATGTCCTTGTGCCAGGAGACAGTCTGCTGTTCTCAGCCGATGTGGAGCACGGGGCCACCGCTCTCAAGCGCACCATCGTCGTGGACACCTTCTCCCCACCGAGGGAAGAATACAAGTAGCCAATATCTAATACTCAATATCCAATATCCAGCACCAAACCGAAAGGAGTTCAAGAAGAAAAGAAATGGTAAAGATCAGACTACGTCGAATGGGCAAGAAGAAGCAGCCAAGCTACCGGGTGGTAGTGACCGATTCCCGAGCGCCGCGCGATGGGCGTTTCATCGAAATCATCGGGTTCTACAACCCACGTACGGACCCGCCTACTGTTCAGGTAAAAGAGGATCGTGCGCTCTACTGGCTATCACAGGGAGCTCAGCCCAGTGATGCGGTGGCCAGGTTGTTGAGAAACAAGGGCACCCTCGACCGATTTGCTCGTTTGAAGGAGGGGGAAGACTTAGAATCTCTTCTGGCAGAGGTGGCTGCGGAGGAAATCGTGGCCGAAGAGGTTGCGGAGGAGGTTGTAGCTGAGGAGATTGCGGAGGAAATCGTGGCCGAGGAGACTGCGGAAGAAGTTGTGGCTGAGGAGGTTGCTTCGGTGGAAGAGGAAGCAACAGAAGCAACAGTTGAAGACGCTACCCCCATTGAGGCAGAAGTCACTGAGGAGGCGCCTATAACTGATTAAGAACCACCTTCTGAGGAAGAGCTCATAGAGACGCCCTTTGAGGAGGCAATCGAAGAGACTACAGGCGAACAAGCTAACTAGCTCAGAATATCACAAGCAAATAAGGAGGGCTATCCAATGAAGGAACTGGTCGAGTACATCGCAAAATCGCTGGTGGATGACCCATCGCAAGTCCGTGTGGACGAGATCGAGGGCACTACCTCCGTTGTCCTCGAGCTGCACGTAGCCTCAGAGGACATGGGACGGATCATCGGCAAGAAGGGGCGAGTGGCCAACGCCATGCGCACCCTGGTAAGAGTGGTCGCCGCTAAGCAGGGCAAGCGCGTTACTCTGGAGATCGTCTGACACTTCGGCTAAGCTCAGTGCAGGCGGCGATCAAGGCGGGGGCTCCATCGTGTGCCCCCGCCCATCTTTCGGGTCACGGCGGTATGGTAGACTCAAAATCTGGCAAAGCCGATAATAGATCTAGGCCTCGTTACCTGGTTATCGGCCGGGTAGCAAAGCCCTGGGGGATACGGGGAGAAGTAAAGGTGGAGGTCATGACCGATTTCCCAGATCGTTTCTCTCGGTTGCAAAAGGTGTACCTGGGGCCGGAGGCTGTGCCATTTGCTCTGAAGGGGGTCCGCTTGCACAAAGGGGCAGCTCTCCTCAAACTAGAAGGTTGCCATGATAGGACCGCAGTTGAGAAACTGCGGGGCCAATTGGTGCAAATTCCAATTGAGGAGGCCGTGCCCCTGGAGCAGGACGAGTACTACGAGCACCAGATCGTCGGCCTCGCCGTTTGGACAGCGGGAGGGGACTACCTGGGCACGGTGGACGAGGTCATCTCCACCGGGTCCAACGACGTTTACGTGGTGCAAAGCGAGGGGCGAGAGATCCTGATCCCAGCCATTGAGGACGTGGTGCTGGAGATCAACCTGGCTCAGGGACGGATGGTGGTAGAGTTGATGGAAGGGTTGATTTAGGAGGTTTCGGTGGCTGAGGTCAAATATTGGGTTGGCTTTAGCAGCGTCCGCGGGATAGGGCCGATGAAGTTCAGGGCTTTGCTCAATCACTTCGGCAACTTGGAAGAGGCCTGGCGCGCCGATGCTCGTGAGCTGAAAGAGGCAGCATTGGATCAGCGTGCCCTGAGTAACTTCATGACCACGCGCTCTACCATATCGCTGGATGAGGAGATGGAGAAAATAGAGCGCCAGGGAGCGAAGGTGCTCACCTGGGACGACCCCGCCTACCCACCCCGTCTGCTGAACATCTACAACCCGCCGCCGGTGCTCTACGTCAAGGGTGATATCCTGGAAGAGGATCAGTGGGCGGTGGCGGTGGTTGGAACCCGAGGAGCCACGGTCTACGGGAAGGAAGTAGCCAGACGACTAGCTGGCGGTCTGGCCCGCAACGGACTCACCATCGTCAGCGGCCTGGCCCGGGGGATAGATAGCGAGGCCCACCGAGCCGCGCTGGACGCTGGTGGTGGCCGCACGATTGCCGTCTTGGGCTCTGGCGTAGATGTCATTTATCCGGCAGAGAGCCGCAAGTTGGCTCAGACTGTCGTCGAGCGAGGGGCTTTAGTGAGCGAGTACGCTATGGGCACCCGGCCAGAGGCGGGCAATTTTCCCCCACGCAATCGCATCATCAGCGGGCTGTCTCTGGGAGTGGTCATCGTCGAGGCAGGAGAGAGGAGTGGAGCCCTGATTACGGCTGACTTCGCCCTTGAGCAGGGGCGGGAGGTCTTCGCCGTGCCCGGCAACATCTTCCGCAAGAAAAGCATGGGAGCCAACAGGCTCATCCAGCAGGGAGCCAAGCCTGTCCTTTCGGTGCAGGACATTCTGGAGGAGCTCAACCTGACCATGGTCAGTCAGCAGGCGGAGGTGCGGGCCGTCGTCCCAGAGAACGAGACGGAAGCCACGCTGCTGGAGTACATCACCGCCGATCCGGTCCACGTGGACGAAATCGGGCAAAAAAGCGGCCTGCCCATCGCCCAGGTTTCCAGCACCCTGGCCTTGATGGAGCTCAAGGGCATGGTGCGCCAGGTGGGCGGAATGAATTACGTGCTGGCCAGAGAGGGTCGAGTGGAGTACGTGGTGGACTGAAGGATTCTGGATCGCCGAAGGTCTCCGACCGAGGCGGAAAGGGGGCATCGGTCAGAGACCTCGCCCATCAGGGGACTGAGGAAAGTGGAGGTAGAGTATTGTACGCTTTGATCATGGCCGGGGGGAGTGGCACTCGCCTGTGGCCTCGCAGCCGAGGGTCTCGCCCAAAGCAGTTATTGGGCCTATTGTCCGAGAGGACGATGTTGCAGGAGGCCTGTCACCGCATCACGCCTCTCGTTCCTGACGATAGAATCTTTGTGGTAACTGGCGAGACTTACACCGACGTTGTCCGCCAGCAGATTCCGCAGGTGCCAGCAGCCAACATCATCGGCGAGCTGGAGGGCCACGGTACAGCGCCTTGCATCGGTCTATCCGCCTTGTACCTCAGGCAGTTGGATCCTGAGGCGGTGATGGCCGTTCTCACGGCCGATCATTACATTGAGAAGGCGGACGAGCTCCGACGCGCGTTGGGGGCGGCGGTTCAAGTGGCGGAGGAGGGTCATCTGGTAACCCTGGGCATCCAGCCCAGTCACCCAGCGACAGGCTACGGCTACATCCACAGAGGTGAGAAGGTGGGTGAGGTCAGCGGGCTCGATGTATACCTAGTTGAGAAGTTCACCGAGAAGCCCGATCTGCCCACAGCCCAGGCTTTCATGGAGAGCGGGCGGTACTACTGGAACAGCGGCATGTTCATCTGGAAGGTTTCAGCCATCTTGCAAGAGTTCGAGAGGCTCATGCCCCAATTCTACGCTCAGTTGATGGAGATTGACGCCGCCCTGGGCACAGCGGAGGAGCGAGCCGTGCTGGAGCGGGTTTGGCCCAAGGTGGAAAACGAGACCATTGACTACGGCATCATGGAGCACGCCGATGACGTGGCCGTCATCCCAGTGGACGTCGGCTGGAGCGATGTGGGCGACTGGACGGCGCTGTCCGAGCTCCTCCCTGCCGACGAGGAGGGCAACGTTATCGCGAGCTCTTCCGCCGTGGGCCAGCACGTTGGGTTGGATACCACAGGCTGTCTAATCCATGGATCCAGCCGCTTGGTGGCTACCATTGGCTTGGAGGACATGATCATTGTGGATACTGAGGATGCCCTGCTGGTCTGTCCCAGAGAGCGGGCGCAAGAGGTGCGGGATTTGGTGCGGAAGCTCAAGGAAAGCGGCAAGGAAGAGTACTTGTGATGAGCTTGGCTGCTTTCAGTACTGATTAGGAATCGAGACGCTTGGTTAGCCTAGAGGCTCTGACTCGCGAGTTAGGTCCAGGATGTGGGAGTGCTGCAAGCATGGGAACAGCGACGGAAACTCATGGTGATGATGTGCGTTGCCGGCTACGGGAGGCGCTGGAAGCCAGGGCGGAAATCACGTTTGCCTACCTGCATGGTTCTTTCGCCGAGCGGCTCCCTTTCCGCGACGTGGATGTGGCCATCTATCTGGACCCAGCTTATGCTATGATTACTGACATCTTCGATTACGAGATGAATCTCTCGGTGAAGCTGACGCGAGCTCTTCGTTTTCTCGTGGATGTACACGTCCTCAACAGCGCTCCGCTGGGTTTTCGACACAGCGTTCTGCAAGGAGAGGTGTTGCTGGTGCGTGACGAGGACACACTGACCGATTTCATCGAACGAGTGAGTCTTGAGTACATGGATTTCGCTTATCTGGGACGCCAATATTTACTGGAGGTGCTCCGATAATGACCGGGATAGACATTGA
>CAZGKH010000110.1:0-10380 GCA_964525665.1 uncultured Anaerolineae bacterium
CCTTGCATAAAGCGCTTGATGTAGTTGATGATTTCATCGCACATCACCAACTGCTCAAAGGAGTTGCACTTGCCGCTCTCCAGATAGCCCACGTCGTGGATGAGATTAACTCCATAAAATGCTTCGATGAGCATAGAGAGGGCCGCCTCGGCCGCCGCCTGCTGGTCGGGGACCTTGGCGTCGCTGGCCCCGGCCAGGCCAAACACCGGCAAGCCGTAATAATGAGCCAACTCCGCACGCCCATTGCGCCCCTCCGGCGACTCATAGACGCCGACCATGGTGCGCATGTCGAACATGTCGTGATAGCCGCCGCTGTGTATCACCGGCGCGCCCTCGCGCTTGAGTTGCGCCAGCACCAACCCCACCAACTCGCCCGCGTTGGCCAGAGCAATGGCGCCCGCTGCGGTAACCGGGCCATTGACGCCTCGCAGCACCATCGGCGTGTAGGTGGTCGGCAATCCCTTTTCCGCCAAAAAGAGCAGCTTTTGCAAAGCCTCGGCGTTGTGGCGCAACGGATCGGTGACGTTGATGTAGCAGGCACATAGGGGATTGCGGCGCAGTTCTTCCTCTCCGCCGGCCACAGCCTCGGCCATCCTGACCGCGTCCACGCAACCGTTAAGCTCGGTGGTCACGAATAGAATGGGTTTGGTGCTGTTAATCAGCATGGCTCGCATCTGGTAACGGTCCGCTACCTGCTGGTCCTCAATATCAGAGGCGATGAACAGAGACATCAAAAAGTCAATGTTGGGCAAGGCATCGCAAATCAGGATGCCCTCGACGATGTCCTGCAAAGTACCCGGGCGCCGTTCCCCGGTGCGATGATCCAGAATGTTCGGGCAGTCGGAGCCGGGACCGAAAAAGACGTTGTTCCTCTCCAAAGGCATGACGCGATGGCCATGCCGGTCGCAGAGAACCACGCGCTTGGGCGCGATGGATAAAGCCCACTCGACCAAGCCAGGCGGGATGTGTACCCGATTCTCCTCAATAACCTTTACGCCCGCTTTTTTGAACAGGCCAAGGGCTTGCTGATCATACAGGCACACGCCCGTGCGATCCAGAATCTCCAGGCTCGCGTTATGGATGCGTTCCAACTGGTCGTCGGAGAGTTTTCTGAACTGCGGGGTGTTCAAGGCGACATAGTTACTCTGCAAGAACATCGCTCTTGGCTCCTTTTTTCCCACAGCAAAGTATGATGATCTTCAGTAAAGGGACAAGCATCAAACCAGCGAGTAGTCCAACCCCAATTGCGTCAGCTTCTCCTTGCACCGCTCGTACAGGTCCAGGTACTCCTGAGTTGGCTGCACCCTCTCCAGATCGTAACATTCGTCAAACCGCTTGCCGAGTGGGGCTTCACTGATCCTGTGTTCGTACTCGGCCAGGAGCTGCCTCACGATTTCGTTGACCTGCTCGCGCGTTATCCTTTGCCAGGCGACCACGTGACCCGCCTCGGCCCCGATGCGTGCCTCCATCCCGGTGGCGCGCTCAGGATGCTTGTTGCGGGCCACTGCCAGCAGGTCCAGATCGGCTCCCGATACGGTGGCGGCGGTGACGATGGCCACGATCTCGCTGACCACCATCTCGGTGCACGGCCCGGCGGCGGTGAAGGGGCTGATGTTCACCAGCAGCTTGGTGTTGCGGCTCAACGCCTGCGTCCCGACGCTGATCAACCACAGCAGATCGCGCGTCGAGTTGCAGCTTTGCATCAGGTGAATCGGAAAGCCGCAGTGCCATTGCGCCTCGAAGGCCAGGAGGCCCAAGAAGTGATAGGCCACGTGTACAATGGCCGTCGCTTCCGGCCCACCGGCATAGCCGCCCATCAGCGCACCGTACAACCCGTATTTGTTGTGCCCGCTGTGCCGCAGAAAGGCGACCTTTTTCAGCCGTTCGTAGTCAATCTTTAGCTCGGCGGTGGCGGCGACAGCCAGCCCATCGTTGGGCAGGACTCCAAATTCCGCCTGGACGGCCGCCAGGATGGCATCGGTCCGCTCGGCGTTGGAGACCAGGTTGTGGATGCCGATTTGCGGGCGTCCGGCTGCGCGGGCGGCTTCGCGCAGTTTGAGCACGTTCCAGATGGCTGCCTCTACCTCCTGTGGTGTGCCAGATTTGATCAGGCGGCCGTGGACCGTCTGGCTAAAGGCGCTGGAAAAGGTATCGGCGAGCGGTTCCTGGGCGTAGCTCTGCACCATTTGGACAAAACGTTCCTCGGCCACCGACGTACCAACCGGCGTGCATAGACAGAAGGGTGGCGTGGAATCCTCGACACCTCGGTAGACCATCACCGCCTGGTCGCGGCCCTGCCCATAAGTGACGGTGGTTGGAGCATGCTTCAAAGCCCACTCGACCTCGTCGCGGGTAAACTTGAGCAAACGGTTTGTGTCCCGGCAATAGATTCCCAGCTCCAGGAACAGGTCAAGGCCCGCCTGGTACACCCGGTCCGCCAGATCGTCGTCCGAAGGGACAACTTGTTCTGGGTCGTACCGGATGTCGTACTTTTTCACCAGCGTGCTAGCCGCCAGCCCGACCTGCCAATCAAACTCTTCTTCTTTCATGTACGGCCCGGTCTCACTGCGTCCGACCACATCCCAGAAGGTAATCATGTTTGCTTTCCTCCCCGCTTTTCCTGCATCAGACGTTTGGCAACCTCAACAGCCTCTGTCGCGTTGTCACCATAGCCGTCGGCGCCGACCTTTGTCGCCCAATCGGGGGTCACCGGCCCGCCACCGAGCATGATCCGGTATTTGTCCCGCACACCCATCTCGGTCAGCAGTTCCGCGATGTCTGGCATATAGGCCATAGTAGTGGTCAGAATGGCCGAGGCGGCGATAATATCAGCGTCAACTTCTTCCGCTTTCTCGATGAAACGTCGGACGGGCACATCCACGCCCAGGTCGTGGACGTCAAAGCCGGATGCCTGAAGCATGATTTTAACGATGTTTTTGCCGACGT
Organism: uncultured Anaerolineae bacterium; assembly: GCA_964525665.1. Lineage (GTDB taxonomy): Bacteria > Chloroflexota > Anaerolineae > VGOG01 > VGOG01 > CAYMKL01. The sequence continues at coordinate 2,947 of CAZGKH010000110.1, forward strand.
CGTGCAAGTCGCCCTGGATCGTCCCCAGAACGACCGCGCCTCGGGTCCCGCCGGCCTCGTGCTGCAACAGATGTGGCTTGAGCACCTCCATTGCGCCATTGACCGCCCTGGCGGAAAGCATAAGGTTAGGTAGATAATACTCCATCCGGGCGAACTTCTCACCAACGATGACCATCCCTTCCGTAAAACCCTCGTTGATGGCCTCCGCGGGGTCCATTCCCTCGTCCAAGACTTGCTGAGCCAGGGCTGTACATCGCTCTGCATCCCCTTCGACGGTAGCCTGCACGATTTGCTCCAGAACATTCATTTTTGCGTTCACTCCTTCGAAAAGGTTCCGGGGAGGTAACAATTCACCTGCTCCCGCTGGACCCTAGTCCAGCGGCCTCGGCAGTACGTTGTAACTTTGACCAAGTAGGGTTGAGCGGTTTTCAGCGCCGGTCACCGCCGTTGGGCACGGACTAGGGTCCGCTGCGAGCACAAGAGCCCCTCGGCTCCGCTCAGGACAGGCTCAGTCGAGCCGCTCAAGACACCGCTCCGAAGTTCGTTAGCTAGCTATCTCTGAGATTGAAATGGCTTTTATCAACTCTCCGCTGGCGACGAGGTCCCGCACGGCCTCAATGTAAGGGTACATCACCGCATCCTGTTCCAAGAAGGGTACTCGCTGGCGGATCAGATCATAAGCTGGGGCTGTTCCCTGTCCCAACCTGGCCTCCGGCCCCAAAACTTGGCGACGAAAATCTATCCCCTGCGCGGCGGCCAGGAGCTCCAACGCCAGGATGTGCTCCACGTTGGCGGCAATCTGGCGTGCCTGGCGCGCTGCAGCCGCTCCCATGCTCACGTGATCCTCGATATTGGCCGAAGTAGGAATGGTATCAGCGCTAGCGGGGTGGGCCAGCACCTTGTTCTCTGAGGCGAGGGAGGCGGCCGTGTACTGGGTCATCATAAAGCCTGAGTTCAAACCGCCATGCTGGATGAGGAAGGCGGGCAGCGTGTTCTGGTTGCTGTCCTCGTCAGTGAGGCGCGTGAGCCGCCGCTCCGACATGTTGCCCAGCTCGGTGAGCGCCAGCGCCAGGTAGTCCATGGCGATGGCCAGCGGCTCGCCGTGAAAGTTGCCGCCAGAGAGCACCTCGGCCTGGCCGGTGTCCTCGTCGAAAAAGATGAGAGGGTTATCGGTGGCGGCGTTCAGTTCGATGCTCAGCACCCAGCGGGCGTAGAGAATGGCATCGCGCACCGCGCCATGCACCTGGGGGATGCAGCGCAGGGTGTAGGCGTCCTGCACGTTGAGCGGGTCAACCTTCTTGCCGCTGCGGGTGAAGGTACTGCCCTCGATGAGTTGGCGAAGAAAAGCGGCGCACTCCACCTGGCGCGGATGAGGCCGGACGGCGTGGATGCGGGCGTCAAAAGCCCGAGGCGTGCCGTGCAGCGCTTCCAGGCTCAGGCAACCGGCCACGTCGGCCACACAGGCCAGGTTCTCGGCCTGACAGGTGGTCAGCACGCCGACGGCGGCCATAAAGGCCGTGCCGTTGGTCAACGCCAGGCCCTCTTTGGCCTCCAGCGTCACCGGCGATAGTCCGGCTCGCGCCAGCGCCTCAGCGCCCGGCAGGTGTTCTCCCTGGTAGACCGCCTCCCCCAGCCCGATGAGGGGCAGCGCCGTATGGGCCAGCGGAGCCAGGTCGCCGCTCGCGCCCAGCGAACCCTGGCTTGGCACCACGGGGTGCACGCCCCGGTTGAGCATCTCCAGCAGCAGTCGCAGAGTTTCCTCTCGGATACCAGAGTGCCCCTTGGCCAGGGTGTTGGCCCTGATGACCATCATCGCTCGCGTCGTTGGCTCGTCCAGCGGCTCGCCGACGCCCACCGCGTGGCTCATGAGGATATTGCGCTGGAGTTGCTGCACCTGCTCTGGCGGAATGACACGATCCTTGAACGCGCCAAAGCCGGTGGTGACGCCGTAGACGATCTCGCCCCGCGCGATGAAATCCTGCACTGCCCGTTCCGCCCGGCGAACCTTCTCCCAGCCATCTTCGGAGAGCATGACCTCAATCTTTGGTCTGGTTGCCACGGCTATTACTTCTTCAAGAGTCAGATGTTCGCCGTCCAACGAGATTTGATTCATTATGAGTTCCACAGATTACACATTCTGCTAGTACGGGAACACTATCCCCATTGCTGCCAGTTCACCCTTTACCTTCTGGTACATATCCAGATGCCAGGGCATGGGGCGAGCGGTGCGAGGGTCGTAGCACTCCTGGAAAGGCTTGCCCTTGGGAGCGTCGGCGATCTTGTCCTCGTACTTGGCCAGCAGCTTGAGAGCGATCTGGTTGGCCCGGGCTCTCGTCATCCCCTGCCGCGCCGCTGCATGTCCCACCTCACAGGCCAGGCGCGCCTCCAGCGGCGTGGCGTAGTTGCGATACTTGTTGTGAGCCACCGCTGTCTCCCACAGGTGCCCTCCGGAAACCGTGCTCGCCAGCCCGTGGGCCGCCGCCTCGTAGAGCACCATCTCGGTACCCGAGCCGGCGTTGAGGAAGCCGTTGGACGTGGACAGGATACGGCTGTTGCGGCTCACGGCCTGATGCTTGATGCTCACCAGCCACAACATCTCTCGCCCGCTGTTGGAGGTGAAATGCAGGTGGAACGGAAAACTCTGCTGGAAATTGGCCTGATAGATCGTCAATCCCATCAGGTGGTAGGCCGTCTCCAGGATCGCGGTGCCCTCGGCGCGGCCGGCGTAGCCGCCGTAGATGGCCCCGCTCAGGCAACCGATGAAGCACCCGAACTGCATGCAATGGACGACCTTGTTCAACAGTTCGTTGTCAGTCTTGAGCTCGGTCAGCGCGCCGATGAGCCGGGCGTCGGTGTGGCGTACCCCCCACTGGTCGTTGCTGACTGCGATCTGCCCCGTGTCCGACTGGGCTGTGCCTACCGCCACCAGGAAAAGGCCCGGCCGCCCCGTCAGCTTGGCCGCCTGCCGTAGGCTCATGGCGTGCTCCACCACTCCGGCCATCTCCGTCGGCGTGCCCGACTTGATCTTGAGGCCCATGCTCTCTTCCAGGATCGGCGCGCACACGCCGTCGGCCAGGGGCTCCTGGATGTAGGCGATAGACATGGGCAGGAATATCTCCTCGTCGCAGGTAATATCACCGCTGAAGATACAGAAAGGCGGTCGGCTGTCCTCTGGCAGGCGCCGCTCCCACCAGCGGGCATCCTTGCCTGCGCCGACGAGGTAGCGTCCTGGCGCGTGGTACAGCGCCTCCTTCAGCTCCGACTCGTTTACCAGGATGCGACGATGGGTGTCCACGTTGAGCACGCCCACCTCTAAAAAGAACTCTACCGCCGCCTGCCACACGCGGTCGGCCAGGTCGTCGTCGGCCGGTACGGGGTTGTCGGGGTCATACTTGATGTCGTATTTCTTGATGACCTCCCTCATCTTGGGCATGAATACCTTGTAGAGGAAGTCGTCATTCTCACAAAAAGGTCCTGTGTTGGCCCGCTCCATAATCTCCCACATCTTGTACGGGGGCATCTTATTTCCTCCTCCCTTCCATCATGCGCTCCAGGATCTCGACCGCCTTCGCTGCGTTCTCGCCCCAGCTATCAGCGTCGCACTCGTCCACCCACTCTTGGGTCACCGGGGCGCCGCCCAGGATCACGTGGTATCTGTCGCGGATGCCCTTCTCTTTCAGGATTTCGATAATGTCTTTCTGGTTGGGCATCGTCGTGGTCATAAGCGAGGAAGCGCCGATGATGTCCGCGTTCACTTCCCCCGCCTTGCGCACAAAATCCAGGGCGTTGACGTTGATCCCCAGGTCGTGCACCTCAAAACCTTGCACCTGGAGCAACGTGGTTACGATGTCCTTGCCGATTTCGTGCATATCGCCCTCGACGGTGCCGATCACCACCGTGCCTTTCTTTTCCGTTGCCGTGCCCGACTTTTGGAGTTCCGGCTCCAGTTCTTTCATCGCCGCCTTCATGGCCTGGGCTGCCATCATCATTTCGGGCAAAAAGATCTCCATGCGCGCAAACTGCTCGCCAATCTCGCGCATCCCGGCCGTCAGCGCCTCGATGACCGCCGTCGCTTGGTCGCCAGCAATGCCCTCCTCTATCACTTTCTTTGCGGCGACGACAGCCTCGTCCTCAAATCCGTCCATCACGGCCTTGACCAGTGTTTGTAATGTGGTCATTTCTTTGCAATCTCCTTTTTTGAGAGTCCCAGCAGATGAGTGGGTGGCGGTCGAACAACTCACAGAGCCGGCGGGACAACAATGTAGACCCACACCGCCTTCTCGGTTCCCTCATTCGCGTATCTATGCGGGAGTCGAGCATCAAAGGTAAGACAGCCTCCCTTGTTCAAGACAACGGTTTTGCTCTCAACATAAACGTGCAGAACGCCCTCCAGGACTAATATGCACTCCTCGCCTCTTTCGTGGGAAAAGAATTCCACACCGCCCTCACATGGCAATCAATTTGTTGACAGAGCTGTTCATATCGGCAGACAGAATTAGGAAGGTCAGCGTTAATCTGTGTCTGGGATGTTGCACAGTTCTCTGAGCGTTACCTCTATTGAGTCGTCAACAGCTTGCGGCTGATGCGTTTGCACCAGTTGTCGGGCATGTTCGCGGGCGCGCGTGGCATAGTTTTTGGCCCCACTGGCGGCCCAACCATCGTATCCGTCGTGATCCGTGACATGGGGCACCCACATGATCTGGCGCAGGTACTTGAGGGTATGCGCGTGATCCAAGAACTGCTTGCCGGGGCCCACCTCGGCGATGGTTTCGAGGGCCAGCGTCTCCTCTGACACCTCCATCCCAGCCATAAAGCGCTTAACCCAACGGATCTGTTCAGCGCCCAGCACGATGCTCTCCAGGCTGCCGGTCAGGCCCGAATCCAGGTAGCCCACGTCGTGGATCAGGTTGGTGCCTGCCAGGGCTGCTACCAGCAGGCTAGTGGCGTACTCAGCGCCCGCTTGTGCGTCGGTCAGCTTGCTGTCGGTGGCGCCGCCGGTGCCAAACACCGGCAGGCCGTAGTAGCGCGACAATTCGGCCATGACCAAATCGTTCAGCCTCCACTCGGGAGAGCCATAGGGGAAAAGCATGGTGCGCATGTCCAACTGGCTGACGCAAGCGCCAAAGATGAATGGCGCGCCAGGGTGCTGAGTCTGGTGCATCACCAGCCCAGCCAAAGACTCGGCCGCCGCCAACGCCAATGACCCGGCCAGCGTGAGCGGCCCACTGGCGCCGGGCATGATCGTGGGGATGTAAATCAGGGGGATTTCGTGGTCGGCGCAAAAGACCAGCCGCTCGACGGCCTGGAGATCGTGCTGCAAAGGCGAGACGAACTGGCCGTACATGATGTAGTTCGGACGCTGTCGAAATGCCTCGTCGCCGCCGGCCATGACGCACGCCATCTCGTGCATGCGCTCCAGGGCATCCAGTCCAGAGAAGCTGGTCATGATCACCGGCTTGACCGTGTTGTGCAGCAAAGCGTAATACTGCTGCGGCTCGGCGTCCTCGTTGGGGACATCCTCCGGCAGGGCAAAGGACATCACAAAGTCAATCTCGTCCAGCGCGTCGCACAGCCGGGCCGCTCGCGCCGCGTCTTCCAGCACAGAGGTTCGCCGCTCCGCCGTCTCCACGTCGCGGGTGTAGACCAGATCCGACCCGGTGCCGAAGTAGATCTGGTGCGGCCCCAGCGGCATCACCGGCTCGCCCAACCGGTTGTGAACGACGACGTTGCGCTTGGCTGTGCTGAGCGCTTCTTCCACCATACCGGCTGGCAGATAGACTCGCGGTCCCTCGCCCAGCCTGACCCCGGCGTCAGCCAGTTTGCGCCGCATCTCTGGATGATGCACATTCAGGCCGATCTCTTGGAGGATCTCGGTTGCAGCATGATGCAGTTGTTCGATTCTGGCTTGATTCAGCAGCGTCAGGCTCGGTTGCCAGACAGAACTGTCCATCATTCGTCTCCTGCAATCATAGGTTTTGGTTAAGTTATGAGCGGTGGATGCTGAGCAAGTCAGATAGCAGGGCGAAGCCAGTTTCGCGTCCCCCGGCTCCGGGGCCAATGAGCGTCACCGGGCCCAACGTATCGCTGTCAATGGTCAGCGCGTTTGTCACTCCGCCGACGCCAGCCAAGAAGTCCTCGTTAGCGACCTTCTCTGGCGCCACCTCAGCCTTGACACCGCCACCCTCTCTCCAGGCCCGCGCGATCAGTTTCCAGCACTTGCCTTCTCTCTTGGCCGCTTCGACGTCTGCAAGGCTGATTTCGGTGATGCCCCTCCTCTTTACCTCGTCCACCTTGACGTCGCCTCCCAGCAGGGCATTGGCCAGGATCACGATCTTCGCCAAAGCATCCCAGCCTTCGACATCGGCCTCGGGATTGGCCTCGGCATAGCCCAGACGCTGCGCCTCTCTCAGCGCCGCGTCGTAGTCTATGCCTTTAGCCATCTCGGTGAGGATATAGTTAGTAGTCCCGTTCAGAATCCCCCTGACTTCGTTTATCTCAGCGCCAGCCAGAGCCTCCAGGCCCAGGTTGAGGCTGGGCGTCCCGGACATCACCGTGCCCTCGAATCGTAGGCCCACACCATTTTCCTTTGCCAACCCCAACAGTTCACGGTAAGCCAGGGCAATGGGGCCCTTGTTGGTCGTGACCACGTGTTTCTTGCTGTTCAAGGCGGCTTTGATGTGACTGATGGCCGGTTCCCCAGTCTGGATATCGGTGTAGGTCACTTCGACGACGATGTCGGCGTTGGACTCTCTGATGGTCTTCAGGCTATCCCAACCCTTTTCCCCTTTGGGATACTCCTGGATTCCACCGGTCTCTCTTACCAAAGAGAGCAGTTCTTTCAGGTCTAAGCCGTCTGAATCGTAGACCGAGCCTTTCAAGGAATCAGAGACGGCTACCACCGCGTATTCGAAGTCGTATTTCTCCTTGAGGAGCTCCCTTTTCTCCAGAAGGAGATCAGCCAATCCTTGGCCGACTGTTCCAAAGCCGACGAAGGCGAGTCTGTGTTTCATCCTTTCCTCCTTTTTTTTCCAACTATTGACCGTTTTCACGGTTTCTCCTTCCCTCGTGTTCTAGAGCAAGATGTAAAGCGCACGGGCCTCCTCGTTCTCCACATGGACGCCCGTGCGCTCAAACAAGTACGGTCAGTGATGCTTGGTGGACATGGCTCAATTGTATCACACCTACGACACCCGTCCAAGGAGAGCGCAAATCCTTATCTCGTCGGCGGGTTTCACGTTTGACGCCCCTCGATCACCTCAGCGATCACTGCCTCCGCCGTCTCTGGCAGAGGGGGCACTTCGTGTTCAGCCAGGATTTGGCGAGCGCGCTCATTGGCGCGGGCGGTCATGTCTTGGCGGCCCTTTTCTACCCAGCGATCATAGCGCATGCGGTCAATCAGCTCTGGCCGCCACTGGGCCCACTTCCAGTTGTCCA
>CAZGKH010000111.1:0-10332 GCA_964525665.1 uncultured Anaerolineae bacterium
GCCTCGGTCGGAGACCTTCGGCGATCAAGGGGCAAATCGGCGATCAAGGGGCAAAAATGAAAGGACTAGGGTTGACCAGACCCTAGTCCCGATTTGGAGGTTAGCAAAATCTTCTTTTTGTGTTTTGCTAAACCCATTATAGCATACGAGCGTCAGCTCATCGTCAGTCGGGCGTCAGAGAACACGGATTCCTTCGACAGGCTCAGGACAAGTTGCAGGATTGGCGGATTTCTCTTCAGTCCAAGGCAGTTGATCCGTGAATCCTGCCCATCCGTGTTCTAGGTCTTCAACTCCTCTCGCACAGTCTGATAGAGTTCCTCGGCCTTGAGAGCCTGCAAGGTGTAGCATGGAGCGCCCAGGGCATCGGCCAGGCCTTGCGCCAGACCGCGATCAAACGAGGCGTGCTCCATGTTTATGACCACTGAGCGAATTTCGCTGTGCTTGATGAAGTCGGCCATTTTGAGCGACTCGTCCTGAGCCGGAAGGTCGGTCATGGAGACGTTGCCCGCTCCATCGGTCAGGAGGATCACCAGGGGCATCACCTCGGGGTTGCGGCGAAGCTCCCTCTGGCACACGCGATAGGCCAGGAGGAGTCCGCTGGAAAGCGGGGTCTTGCCGCCGACGGGGATGTCCTTGAGGGCTTTCTGGGCCAACTCCACGCTGGAGGTAGGGGGCAGGACTAGCCTGGCCTCCTCTTTCTGAAAGACGACGAGCCCCACCTGGTCACGGCGCTGGTAGGCGTCGTCGAGGAGTGACATGATGGCTCCCTTAGTGGCCACCATGCGCTCCGCCGCAGCCATGGACCAACTGGCATCAACCACGAATAGAATGAGGTTGGCCGCCCGCCGCACCCGCACCTTGCGCTGCAAATCCTCATCGGTGATGGCAAGGGCCAAATTGCCGCTCTGGCGGTGGATCTGGTGGGGAGCGGCGTATCGGAAAGTGGCGTCAAAGGCGATGTCGTTGGTCCGCCCGTTGGCTGGCCGACTCTGGACGTAGCGCCCTCGCTTTCGCTCGGTCTTGGTGAAACTGCGCTTGCCAGCGCTGCTCCTGGTCAGCCGGTCCAGGGGGGTGTCTACACGTCTGGGCTTGAAGACCGGGCCGATGGCTACTGGCATGTCCGCTTGTTGAATGTAGGAGACGGGCACTGGATCCGCCTGGTGGCCCTTGAGCGGAGTTGTCATATTAGCCTCGCTGGATGGGGTAGTTGAGGTTTCGGGGTTCGCGTTTCGGGTTTCGACTAGGGAGGCCGTGTCTTGGTGGGCCAACTCTGTGGTTACCTGGGCCAGCTTCTCTTTGAGGTCTTGGAGCTCTAGCTCAGCCTCCTGGAAGGGCTGTCTCTTCAGGCGATGGGGCAGGGCCAACTCGGCCGCTGTCAGGATATCGGTCTCATTGATCCGGCGTCGTCCGGCGAAGGCGGCGTGGGCCAGGGCCGTCTTGAGGATGACGATGTCGGGCCGGTGGCCGTCCACCGACAGGTTCGCCATGAGCTCCGCGATGACCAGTAGATCTTTCGAGTCATATCCGACCTGGGGCAACAGTTCCCTGGCCTTGGCAATCTCGCGAGAGAGCTGTTTCTCGTAAGGTTCCCATTCTTCTCGAAAGCCCTCGGCGTCTTGCTCGAACTGGATACAGCGCTCCAGGATCTCCACCCGCGCCCGAGGGTCCGCGATGCCCCTGATCTCCACGCAAAGGGCGAAGCGATCCAGCAATTGCGGGCGTAGCTCTCCCTCCTCAGGGTTCATGGTGCCCACCAGGATGAAGCGGGCGGGATGGGAGAAGGAGATGCCTTCTCGTTCCACCACGTTCACGCCCATCGCTGCCGAATCCAGCAGCAGGTCAACGACGTGGTCATCGAGCAGATTGACCTCGTCTACATAAAGTAGGCCGCGATTGGCCGAGGCCAGTACCCCTGGCTCGAAGTGGCGCTCGCCGCGCTTGATAGCCAGCTCGATGTCCAGAGTGCCGACTACCCGGTCCTCGGTGGCGCTGACGGGCAGGTCCACAAAGCGAGTCTGGCGACGGGCCACGGGTAGCTCCTCGCCGTGTTCAACTCGCTCGCGACAGTCATCGCAGAGGGTCTCGGGCTGCGCGGGATCGCAGTAGAAGGGGCAATCGCTTACCACCTCGATTTCTGGCAACAGTGCGGCCAGGGCGCGGGCAGCGGTGGACTTGGCCGTGCCCCGCTCGCCGCGGATTAACACCCCGCCAATCTGGGGGCTGATGGCGTTCAGGATAAGGGCTATCTTCATTTTCTCTTGGCCGACGATGGCAGTGAAGGGGAAAATAGTTGGCATGTCAACTCCGATAGGCTTTGTTAGTTGCGCTGAAGGCACAGCGAGGTAGATTATACCCCATCTTCGCAAAAAAGAAAAGCGGCGGCGTCAAATTGGGGGTTGACAAAACTTATGATTTCTGGTATAATATTGTTGGGAGCGCTCCCAACAATGGCGGCCCTGAATGCCCTCATTTGTGCGAACTCTACCTCCGTTAGACGAATCTTCTGGGAGCGCTTCCAGGAGTTGCCCATGTCGCCTACGCTCGAAGAAGTTGCCAAATTGGCTGGCGTCTCCCGTTCTACTGTCTCCCGGGTCATCAATGACCAGCCCAATGTCCGCCCCGAGGTACGAGAACAGGTCTGGCAGGTCATCCGAGAGGTAGGTTATCAACCCCATGCCGCCGCTCGTAGCCTGGTCACCAACCGCACCCAGATCATCGGTATGGTCATCCCCGAAGCGGTGACGACGCTCTTCACCGACCCCTTTTTCTCCCTTTTGTTGCGCGGCGCCACCGAGGCCTGCAACTCCCACCAGTATCAACTGATGCTCTCCTTGTTCACTGCCCATGCTGACCAACAAGAGATATACCAGCGCATCCTGCGCAACGGTTACCTGGACGGGGCCATCGTGGCTTCGGCCTCGCTAGAAGATCCGCTCATTGCCAACTTGCTGCGCGACCGGATTCCCTTTGTCTCCGTGGGGCGGCATCCCGGCAAGCCGGTGCATTACGTGGATGCTGACAACGTTAACGGGGCGCGGATGGCGGTGGAGCACCTGATCCGGCTCGGGCACCGGCGCATCGCCACCATCACCGGCCCCCTGGATATGATCGCCGGCCAGGATCGGCTGAGCGGCTACCGTCAGGCGCTGGAAGCGCGCGGTATTCCCGTGGTGGAGGAACTGATCGAGGAAGGGAATTTCACCGAGGCCAGTGGTATGGCGGGAATGCAACGGTTGCTACCGGCTTCCCCCAGCGCGGTCTTCGTTGCCAGCGACACGATGGCCGTCGGCGCTATGAAGACGTTGAGGCAAGCAAACCTGGAAGCTCCTCACGACATCGCTCTGGTCGGTTTCGACGACATCCCCATCGCATCGGCGATTGTACCAGCGCTGACGACGGTGCGCCAGCCGATTGAGCGCATGGGCTCAATGGCGGTAGAGGTGTTGCTGGGCCTGCTGGAGACTTCATCGGGAGAAGAGTCTCCTGCTCAGAGGATTGTCTTGCCTACGGAGTTGGTGGTCAGGGCCTCTTGTGGATCCGCCTTGAGTCGGTCATGATGAAAGGAGGCGGTGAAGAAAAACTCGAAGCAATGTGAAGAGAAATACATACAGGTCTTCACCTTCCACTGACATGGACAGAGGGAAGACCTACACGCGAGACCTATGCGGAGCGAAGTCCGCATGGGGCATAGTTTACTAGACCATTCACACAAAATCTAAGGAGGAACAAGAAATGCGTAAGTCAATTGTGTTCTTCACGAGCCTGCTGGTGGTTCTGAGCCTAGTGCTCTCGGCATGTGCTGCACCGACGCCAGAGGTCATCGAGAAGGAAGTAGTGGTCGAGAAGCCGGTGATCCAGACCGTGGTGGTCGAGAAGGAGAAGGTCGTCGAGAAGCCAGTGATTGAGACCGTGGTGGTTGAAAAGGTCGTCGAGGCGACCGTGGCAGTGGGAGAGGCTGAAGCTCTGCCTCGCAACGAGACCCTGTACTTCAATGGTCAACAGTGGGGTCCGGTTGTTGGTTGGAATCCGTACTCTTCCAGCATGAATAACGCCATGGCTATCGCCCAACAGGACAATGTCCGTGTCATCATGTTCGAATCCCCCTACCTGTACAACATGCTTGATGGCAAGGCATATCCTCTGCTGGCGGATGGTGATTATGCCTGGAACGACGCTATGACCGAGATCACCTTCAAGATCAAAAAAGCCGCACATTGGAGCGATGGTACCCCGGTGACTGCGGAGGATGTTGCCTATACCTGGGCTTCCAACATCAAGTACTCAACCAATGCCGGCAATAACTTCAAAGACTACATCGACACCATCGAAGCGGTTGATGCCCAGACGGTCGTAGTCAAGGCCAAACTTGATGCGGACGGCAAAGCAGTCAATCCTCTACAGGTGCCGGCTTACCTGACCGGCAACTATGTCATCCAAAAAGCCTGGACCCAGACATTGGAAGCGCGCACGGGCGATTCCACTACATTCATGGCCGATCCCGCTGAAGACGTCGTTTGGTCCGGCCCTTACCACAAATTCTTCGCTGATGATACGAAAGTTGTCTACGTTCGTGATGACAACTACTGGGGTAAGGATCCCTCCATGTGGGGCAAGCTGCCTGCTCCGAAGTATCTGGCGCATACGATCTTCAAGGACAACGCCGCCGGTTCTGTTGCTTTGGCGCAAGGTGAAGTGGATGTTAGCCAGCAGTTCAATTCCAATATTCAGGTTTTGTGGCTCAACTATGGGCTGCCCGTCTCCACCTACCTGCCCGATCCTCCCTATGGCATTGGCGCCAGCCTCCCAACCGCCTACTACAACCTGAAGTCCTACGGTTTGGACCAGCTTGCGGTTCGCAAGGCCATTGCCATTGCCGTTGACTATCCCACCATCATTGCCAACGCCATGACCAATCAATCAGCTACCTTCGATCAGGTTCCACGCTCCCTCATGAACCCCACCCCCGGTGAGCAGGCACTATACGATCACGATGCCGTTAAGGACCTGCAGTGGGCTGGCAACGACATCGAAGGCGCCAAGAAACTGCTCGATGATGCCGGGATCACCGATACCGATGGCGATGGCTGGCGTGAATACAACGGTCAAAAGCTCAGCTATGTAGCCACCTGCCCCAATGGCTGGTCTGACTGGCAGGCTGCGATTGAGGTGGTCGCTGCCGCCGGCAAGAAGATCGGCATTGACATCACCACCAACTATCCTGAATGGTCCGTTTATCAGACCGTCGTCACCAAATCCGACACGCCTCTCCCAGAGGGCTATGACATCTTTATGATGTGGAGCGACGGCGCTGGCCCGACCCAGCCTTGGGGTCGTATCCGCCACTTGCTCAGCTCTGAATTCGTCGGTATGGCGGTCAACTGGAACGGCAACTGGGGCCAGTATAGCAATCCCAGGGTCGATGCCTTGATCCAAGCGATCCCCAGTGAAACTGACCCCGCCAAGCTGAAGGAAGTATACACTGAATTGGTCAAGATCTACCTGACCGATATTCCCTCCTTCACGCTCATGTATCGTCCTCAGTCATTCCATGCGGTGAACGAGACGGTTTGGACAAACTTCCCGCATCAGGATGATGGTAGCGACCCGCCCGTCCCGCCGCTCGATCTGACTGACGGTTGGAGTATCGCGGGGCTCTACAACCTGACGCTGGTTAACCCGTAAGCAAGAGTTCAACAAAAACAGCCATGTTCCGCTAACCCCGGAACATGGCTGTTTATCAAAGTGGGAGATCTCCCGGAAAGTCTTTGAAGACGCTCCCAGCCCCCGTCCCCGGGGGCGGCGTCAGCAAATCACTCTGCAAGAGCCGCCCCGGGGACGGGGCTTTGAGCACTTTCCGGGAGAGCACAGTGGGTCTGAAGGAGGTGTTGCGTTGAAAGGATACCGAAAGTATTTCCTTAACAAGCTACTTTGGTTCTTGGTCACTTTTGTTTTTGGCTTCATACTGAATTTCACTCTGCCCCGCCTGATGCCGGGAGACCCCGTGGCAGCCATCGTAGCACGGATGGCCCAAGGCATGAGCAATGCGACCGGGGTCCAAGCGATTTACCAGCAATACACGGAGTTGTTTGGCACCAACAGACCCATGCTTGAACAGTTTTTTATCTACATAAGAAATGTGGCGCATGGTGATTTTGGTTTCTCCTTCAGCCAATATCCCAGAACGGTAGCAGACGTTCTCAAATCCTCGATCTGGTGGACGATAGGCCTGCAATTCCCGGCGATCATCGTTGGCTGGATCATTGGGAACACACTTGGCGCATTGGCGGCTTATCTCAAGGGCGGGTTTGATAAAGTCCTCATGCCCGTCAGTATTTTTGTCAGCAATTTCCCGGCATTTGGCATGGCAGTCATTTTGCTGGTCATTTTTGGAGCCGGATTAGAATGGTTCCCCACCTCGGGCGGATATGGGTTTGACCTGATCCCCAACTTTAGCTGGGGATTTATTTGGTCTGTGATCGTCCATTACCAACTGCCATTCTGGTCAATCGTGTTGATCGCCATCGGCGGTCAGGCGATTGGCATGCGCTCCATGTCCATCTATGAGCTGAATGCGGATTACGTAAAGTACGCCCGTTTCATGGGGATCAAAGACCGCAAGATCGTCGGTTATGTATTTCGGAATGCCATGCTTCCGCAGATAACTGGCTTGGCGTTGTCAATCGGGACCATGGTAGGCGGCGCGCTGGTGGCGGAGATCATCTTTAGTTATCCGGGGCTTGGTTACACGCTCTTGAACGGTGTCATGGGGCAGGATTATCCGCTGATCTCAGCAACCATGTTGATCATCACGGTGATGGTATTGATTGCGAACTTTGTCATCGAAATCCTTTATGGCATCATTGACCCGCGCATTAAAGCAGCCCAGGCTGATTAAGGATAGATGCTGTTATGAGACATACGATTCGACAGGTTTTTCACTCTGGGAAATTCGTGGTTGGTTTTTCCATTTTTGTGACATTGCTGCTGATCGTGATCGTTTATCCGCTGATCATTAAAGATGCTCCATTAGCGATCATCGGTCAGGGCACTTTCTTCCCACCTGGGATCTATGTGAATGTTTTTGATACCATTGATTCCTCTACTACATATATACTTAATCTGGATAATGCCGCTGCCAAGCGAATTGCCAGCAAGTTGCGAAATGATGATCGTCTTGCCATGAAGGATTGGCTTGTGGCAGACGGGATTCCTGAAAATCAGATAGATATCACTAATACCAAAGCGCTCCTGGATCAGTGGGAGAAGAATTATGACCCCAGCAAAAGTTTTCCTGGGATGACCCTGGCTAAGCAAAGGTACTATCAAAGGCTTGATGCCTCGCTCAAAGGACTTCTATCAACAGAGGGGGCGATCATTTCAGCAAGTAACCCGCAAACGGGCGCCCTGGAGCAGACGGGTGTTGTCAACCAGTCTGATTACGTGAATATCACTCAGGTTGCGAACGTACGGGTGTTGCCGCTTGGAACCGACAATTTTGGCCGGGATGTGTTGACGGAGCTGGTTAAAGCCGCCAGCGTATCGCTGCAGATTGGTCTTGTCGCCGGTTTCATTGCAACCTTGATCGGTTTGAGCCTGGGACTGCTGGCGGGGTATATCGGCGGCCTGGTGGATGACGTCATTATGTTCTTCACCAATCTCTTTACTGTAATCCCCACTTTTGTGTTGCTGATCTTGATTTCATTTAGTATTGGGCAGGAAAAGCGCGGCGCCTTTACCATCGCAGCGGTGATCGGGTTTACTTCATGGGTATGGACTGCCAGGGCGGTGCGGTCGCAAGTGATTTCATTGCGTAATCGCGACCATGTCAATCTGTCGAAACTATCCGGGCATTCAATCGTTTACATCATCGTCGTAGATATTCTGCCTTACATCGCTTCTTATGTTGTCATGGCGCTAATCCTGCAGATTTCATCGGGTATCCTGGCGGAGGCCGGGTTATCAATCCTTGGATTGGGACCTAGAACTACTGAAGTGCCAACTTTGGGTTTGATGATGAACTGGGCGATGATCTACCAGGCACACATCCTGGGAAAATGGTGGGCATACTTTCCCGTGATCGTAACCATCGCACTGATTACGTTCTCGATGAATTTGATGAATACAGGTCTCGACCAGGTATTCAATCCGGCATTGAGAGAATAGGCGGTTGAAATGTCAAAAGCAACACTAGAGGTTAAGGAACTGACGGCGAACAATGTAATATTAGAGGTTAGGGAATTAACGACAAAATACGTCACCCGGTTCAAGGAAGACATTTACGCTGTTGACCACGTTTCTCTGAAGGTCGAAGCAGGGAAATCGGTGGGAATTGCGGGAGAATCCGGCTGCGGAAAGTCAACGCTGGCGCTCAGCCTGATGGGCTATTATTTTCCTCCGCTACACTATATGAGTGGTGAGATCATCATTGACGGGCGGAGTATTACTGGAATGAACCCTGATGACATCCGCAGATCAATATTGGGGACGGAGATCTCTTATATCCCCCAATCCGCGATGAACGCGCTCAATCCCACCCGGAAGATCATCCACTTTATTGAGGATGTTGTTCAAGCACATGACCCATATAAAACCAAGAAAGACATTTATGATCTTGCCAGAGGATGCTTTGAGAGCTTGGGGCTACCGGCGAGTGTACTGCAAAAATACCCCGTTGAACTTTCGGGCGGCATGAAACAGCGCACGGTGATCGCGACATCTGTGATCCTTTTCCCAAAAATACTGATTGCTGATGAGCCTTCCTCCGCACTTGATGTCACTTCACAAAAGATGGTCATCAAGATGCTGAACAACTTGATGGAAAATGGTTACATCAAATCACTGATCTTCATCACTCATGAACTTCCGTTGCTCTACAACGTGACAGACGATATTATGGTCATGTACGCAGGGCAGATCGTGGAGAAGGGCGCCGCAAAGCAAGTCGTGTTTGATCCACTCCACCCTTATGCCAAAGGTCTCATGGGCTCGATCATTGTGCCTGAACAAGGTCTGCGGGACGTCAAACTGACGGCCATTCCTGGAGTACCGCCTAATCTTAAGAAACCACTGTCTGGCTGCCGGTTTGCCGAGCGCTGCAAATACGTTCGGCCAGAATGTAAGGCGGTTTCTGTCCATCTTTACGATGCGTCTGGCGGCCGTGCATACCGTTGTATCCTATCGGAAAAAGAACTTAGGGAAGCTTATGCGAAGGAGGCTGCCAAGAATGCCAGATGAAAGAGAAATATGCCTGAGCACGTCAGGGATTACCAAGGTATTTGGCTTTGGCCGCCAGAAAACGGTCGCCGTGGATCATGTGGATATCCAGTTCTACGAGGGCGAAGTCGCCTCCATCGTGGGCGAATCGGGCAGCGGAAAGACTACTTTGGCAAAGATGCTTTTGGGATTGCTCAATCCTACTGAGGGCGAGGTTTACTTCCAGGGAAAGAAGCGTGACATCAGTTCTCAAAAGAAGAAAAAGGAATACTGGAAAAACATTCAGGCGATCTTTCAGGATCCGTACTCTTCATACAATATATTTCGAAACATTGATACCGTGCTTTTGGATTGCATTAACATGCGCGGCCATCGCCGCCTTCCACACGCAAAAAAAGTAGAGATGATGGCCGAGGCGTGCGGGTTTGTCAACTTGAAGTTCGAGGAATTAACCAAGAAATATCCATTTGAGCTTTCCGGCGGACAGATGCAACGTTTAATGATTGCCCGTATCTTCCTCTTGAACCCAAAGATCTTGGTGGCTGATGAGCCAACCTCGATGATTGATGCCTGTTCACGCGCGACCATCCTGGATATGCTGATGCAATTGCGTGAAGAAATCGGGATGACAGTTATCTTTATCACCCATGACATTGGCCTGGCGTATTATGTTTCTGACACCGTGCACATTATGGAGCGTGGGAAATTTGTTGAAAGCGGATCTGCCGATGAGGTGATTCTGAATCCGAAAGAGACCTACACTCAACGCCTGATCAGTGATGTACCGAAAATCTACGAGGAGTGGGATCTCTCAACTGTGTGATCCTATTCACGTTCGAGTCAAAGGGGAGGAAAGGCAAAGATGAACAAGATCGAATCCCTGATAGCCCAAATGACCCTGGAAGAAAAGATCTCTATGCTGGCGGGAGCTGATTTCTGGCGTACGGCGCCCATAGAACGGCTGGGCATTCCGGCGATGAAAGTGACCGATGGTCCGGTCGGCGCGCGTGGCGCCGGTTTTGCGGACGGGCCGACTTCGGCTTGCTTCCCCGCCCGAGTGGCGCTTGGCGCAACCTGGGATCCGGAGCTGAGAAGGGACGTGGGCAAAGCGTTGGATGT
>CAZGKH010000112.1:0-10299 GCA_964525665.1 uncultured Anaerolineae bacterium
TGATGTAGCTTCATGCTTTTTCTAATGGTCCCAAGAGCTCTCTCCCTCGCAATCTTCAATCCGCCTTCCAGTGAAAACCTGTTGGCGAAGACGCGATTTGCCCAAATCTCACTGGCTATCAGAGCTGCTTGTGCGAACTTGCGCCGAACATCTGGGTTTTCAAAAGTTGTGCCATCTCCTGGGTGGTCACGGCAAAACAAGATGATCCATCGAATAAGCTCTAAAAGCTGCCCCCTAAAGAATACTGTTACCTTTTGAGCGTTTCCACTTCTGCGAGCAAAATCATTCACTCTGTCGATTTCTTCAGGAGTTAGAAGTTGATTGAGGCCGAATTGCTGCTTAGTCAGATGATCAACTTCAGGATCAGAAATAACTAAGTTCAGGCGTGCACACCAAAACAATGCGTCGGTGCGGCTTAAATCATTGAGCAAAGACTTGAAGGTTTCAAGGTTGTTCTCGGTACCAGGAAACACTTCAGATATAGGCAAAAAAAGCCCTACTCGTTCAGATGCCATGATTCTTAGTCCTCTTACCCGATACTGAATGAACCCGTCTACGGCCAGCTAACGGCTCTCTGTTCACCTGCCGCGCGGGGAATGCGGGAAAGAGCTTGTGTCCCAAGATCAACTACAAGTCCCCCTCTCCGATACACATCAGGAGTTGACTTCAAATCCAGTCAGTCATTGCCACAATCTGAGAAACCAGAAAGACAAGCCAAGTTGCAGTAAGTATCCAAGTAATGGCGTTGACTGTCCTTCTCACACCGCCTGGCCTGTGCTTTGATTTCATCGCGCTAATCATCTTGTCGATTCGCTGGCTCTTTGGATATACTTTTCCTTCAATAGCATTATCAAGATAGCTTACGTAGCGCTCCTTGTACATCCCAAGTTCTTCCTCGATTTCTATGATACGGTAATACATCATTCTTTGAATCGAATACCATCTCGATGCGATTATCCGCCAAGCCCACAGAAATACGACTGATACCAACGCGATACTAGCGCGGAGCAAATAGTCATAAGGTCTAGGTTGGGTTGGAATTGTGCCACCCAAAAGACCTATTCCAGCAACTGAAGCCGTAAACAACACCCCTGCTGTTGCCCAAATCACTTCTTCTAGATGGTTAGCGTCCCCTGTACAAAGTTCGTACTCTTTCAGCAGGACTTCAACGTCAGCATTTGAGGTTGCCACTTCATCTGTCTTCTCTTGATCCTTCATAGCATCTCCAATCCTTCTCAACTGTTGAACGCTACTCGGCAGCAAGGCCGACTAACTATAGTTGTGCCATACGGCAGGTACCTGTAGATTAGGGGACTGAGATCCACGCTTGCATGTCGGACACCATCTACCCTCCGTTCAGCACCGCCTGGAGCAGCCGCGCGCGAACCTCCTCCGTCGCCGCGACCTCCGCCGCCAGTGCGTCGCACAGGGCCAGCAGCGCCTCGACTTTGGCGACGATGCGCTTTTGCTCGGCGATAGGGGGGAGGGGAAAGGGAATTTGAGTGACATAGTTCTTTGGAACCCTCTGCTGACCAGCGGTGCCGGTCATCATATTTCTCCCACCCTGTATGAAGCTCAGTGTCTTGAAAAAAACCAGTACATAGTCTGGGAGAATGTGTTCAGGATTACCGCGGAATACATGAAGCTCGGTCGTCCCAGCTCCGATGCCGTTTATCAAATCCCTCATAACGACAGATTTGCGGTTCCGAAAACAGGGAGTGATTTTTGCTACAACGACATCGTTTTCCTGGAAATGTGTATAGCCAGATCTGATCTCCCCCCACAATCGTTTCTCTGAGGTATGTGCCTCTCCGTAATCTGTTGGGATCAGACGCATAGGTACAAAAGACGCTTCCACATTGTCGTCTGCTTCGTTCCTGGGGTTAATCAGCCCAATCTCAGATAATCTTACCCATACCCAATTCTTTGGCAACTCGTATGGAATTTCGTTGTCTTCAATAGGGGGAAGCGGTTTAGTCTTGCGAATCTTCTTCTCTCGTATTAATTGCTCCTTGTCAACTTGGATGTGCTTTAGCAACTCCGTCGCGGGTTCGTCAGCAGGGTCTTGGAGGGCAAGTTTACCCTCCACCGCCAGTTGGAAAATAGCGGTCCTCAGGTGGGTCACGTCGTCGGGGGTGGTCAGGAGAGTATCGAATTGATCAAACAGCAGGTCAGTCCGCATAGGTTGCTCTCTCAATAGCGGCGGCGAGCTCGTCTTTGAGTTGCGTCCGCAGTCTCTCGACTTCCGCCAGCCGCGATTGGTACTCGGCCAGCAGCTTGGCCGGGTCGCCGTAGCCTTCTTGCACGGCGTGGGGGTTTTTGATGTCCAGGTTGTAGTTGCGGGCCTTGATCTCGTCAATGGCTACCACCCAGGCGTGCTCGTTTTCCTCCCGATTGTACCACCACGCCTTCTCCAGGTCAAACTCGGCGATCTCGATGGGACGGGTTTTGGAGTACTGCTTGCGGTCGGGCGGCAGCGGGTGCTCAAAGTACCACACCTCGCGGGTCGGCTCCCCCTTGATGAAGAAGAGCAGGTTGGTGTTGATGCCGGTGTAGGGCGCAAAGACGCCGTTGGGCAGGCGGACGATGGTGTGCAGGTTACATTCCTTGAGCAGCCGCTCCTTGATGCGGGTCTTGACGCCCTCGCCAAACAGGCTGCCGTCGGGCAGCACGATGGCGCCCTTGCCTCCCTTCTTGAGCAGCTTGAGGATCAGCACCAGGAAGAGGTCGGCGGTCTCTTTGGTTTGGAAGTTCCTGGGGAAGTTGGTCTCCACGCCCGGCTCCTCCGTCCCACCGAAGGGCGGGTTGGTGAGGATGACGTCCACCTGGTCGGCGGGGCCGTAGTCGCGCAGCGGACGGCGGGAGAGGGCGTTGTCGCGGTCAATAAGCGGCACGTCCACGTCGTGCAGGATCAGGTTGGTGACGCACAGCCCATGGGGCAGGGGCTTTTTCTCGATGCCTACGATGGACTGCCGCAGCAACAGCTCGTCGTCCATGGTGCGGACGTAATGCTGGCGCACGT
Source organism: uncultured Anaerolineae bacterium (assembly GCA_964525665.1). Classification (GTDB taxonomy): domain Bacteria; phylum Chloroflexota; class Anaerolineae; order VGOG01; family VGOG01; genus CAYMKL01. Next base: position 3,023 of record CAZGKH010000112.1, read on the forward strand.
GCTCCAACGCGCAGACCAGGAAGCCGCCGGTGCCGCAGGCCGGGTCGAGGACCTGGTCGCCCAACTGAGGATCGGTCATGTCCACCATGAACTGGGTGACGGCGCGGGGGGTGTAATACTCGCCTGCGTTGCCCGCGCTTTGCAGGTCGCGCAGGATCTTCTCGTAGATGTCGTTGAACAGGTGGCGGTCCTCCTGGCGGCTGAAGTCAATCTCGTTGAGCTTGTTGATCACCTGGCGGATCAGCGTGCCGGACTTCATGTAGTTGTAGGAATCGGCAAACACCTCGTGGACGAGTGCGCCGCGCGGGTCGCTATCGGGGCCGATGACCATCTCCTTGAACTCCGGGAACAGGCTGTTGTTGACGAAATCCAGCAGCGCGTCGCCGGTGACGCCCTCGTCGTCGGCGGCCCAGTTGCGCCAGCGCAGGTGCGCCGGGATGGGAGAGGCGTAACCGGGGTCGAGCTCGTACTCCAACTCGCTATCGTCGAATATCTTGAGGAACATCATCCACACGAGCTGGGAGATGCGCTGCGCGTCGCCATCCACGCCCGCGTCCTGGCGCATGATGTCCTGGATTGTTTTGATGGTGGTGGAGATGGTCATGGGTTTCACCTCAGGTGTCATCGCGAGGCGGTGTTTTTCCGCCGAAGCGATCCCCAACTTGCGAGGTGGAGATTGCTTCGGCACAAAAACCGTGCCTCGCAATGACACAGCGGCTAGGCGGCCATAGCGTAAATCTGGCGTCCCAATCCGCGCACGGCCTTCAGGTAGGGTCGCTTGCCGCCAAAGGCCCGCACGATTTCGATGGGCCGCCCGAACTGGCTGAAGGGAAGTACCTGCAAGAAGGTCGTCATCTTTCGTTCGTCGGCGGCCCGTTCCAGCGCCTCGATGCCCTCGTTGGTGTACTTTTCGAGCATGGCCTCCAGCACCTGGCGGGCTTTTTCCTCGTACTGGTCGAAGTAGGCCTGCTGCTTCACCTGGCGGGCGCGTTCGCTGCGGGTCAGCGCGGGGCGGTCGTAGGCCACGTGACAGATCAGGTCGAAGGGATCGAAGTCCTGGCCCACTTCTTCCTGGAGTTTGTCCAGCAGCACGCCCTGCCGCAACAGTTCCACCAGGATGATGGATTTGCGGTCGGCCTCGTTCCACCTGGTCAAAAAGTCCTCCAGGGTGGCGTAGGCGCGGCGGATGTTCTCGCGGCTGAAGGCGGTGAAGGACTCGGTGACCAGCTTGCCGTGGGCGTCGTAATACTGCACCCGCTCGGCCAGGACGTGCACCTCGACGCCGTTGACGTACAGCTTGTCGCGGCTCCTGCGCTTCCTGGGCTCGTCATCTGGTCCCTCTCCCTCCGTGTCAGCCGATGACTCGTCCGGCGGCACGATGGGATCATCCTCGCCCGGCTCGTACACTTGCACCGGATCGCCGTCGAATTGCGGGTCGAGAAAGTGCTGCGTGACGTTGCGAAAGTCCATGATGGTGAAGTAGAGCTTGCCGTACTCCTCTTTGATGCGCGAGCCGCGCCCGATGGTCTGCTTGAACATGGTCATGGAGTTGATGACGGTATCCAGCACGATCAACTGGCAGGTTTGCGCGTCCACGCCGGTGGTCAGCAGCCTGGACGTGGTGGCGATCACCGGGTAGCGCTCGGCGGGGTCAATGAAGTTGTCCAACTCCAGCACACCCTCAGGGCTGTCGCCCGTGATGCGCATCACGTACTTGCGGTTTTGGGCCACTAGGTCGCTGTTTTCATTGACCAACGCCTGGCGCATCCGCTCGGCGTGCTCAATGTCGCGGCAGAAGACGATGGTTTTCTGGAAGCGGCCGGTCGCCTTGAGGAACTCGGCCACGCGGTGGGCCACCCGCTTGGTGCGTTCCTCGATGACCAGCGTGCGGTCAAAGTCGCGCGCCGTGTATTCCTGGTCGGGGATGACCTGGCCGTACTGATCGAGCTGGCCTTCCTCCGGCTGCCAGCCGTCCACGTCAATGTCCAGGTTCACGCGGATCACCTTGTACGGGGCCAGGAAGCCGTCCTCGATGCCCTGCCTCAGCGAGTAGGTGTAGATGGGCTCGCCGAAGTAGTCAATGTTAGAGACATACTCAGTCTCCTTGGGCGTGGCCGTCATGCCGATCTGGGTGGCGGACGAGAAGTAATCCAGCACCTCCCGCCAGGCCGAATCGGCGGCCGCGCTCCCCCGATGGCACTCGTCCACGACCACCAGGTCGAAGAAGCCAGGGGAGAACTGCTTGTACACATCCTGCCACTCCTCCGAACCAGAAAGCCCCTGGTACAGCGCCAGGTAGATCTCGTAGGACTTGTCAATCTGGCGCTTGACCACCTTGGTCATCGCCCCGCCAAAGGGCTTGAAGTCGTTGGTCTTGGCCTGGTCCACCAGGATATTGCGGTCGGCCAGGAAGAGAATGCGCTTTTTGACGCCCGCTTTCCACAACCGCCAGATGATCTGAAAGGCGACGTAGGTCTTGCCCGTGCCCGTCGCCATCACCAGCAGGACGCGGTCCTGGCCCCCCGCGATAGCCTCCACCGCGCGGTTGATGGCCACCTGCTGATAGTAGCGGGGCGTCTTGCCGCCGCGCTCGTAGTGATAGGGCTGGTTGAGGGCGGCCTGTACGTTGGGGGGTAGGGCCTTGCGCTGGGTGTAACGCATCCACAGCTCGTCCGGCGAGGGGAAGGCATCGAGCGGTAACCCGCGCTCGATCACCACTCTGTCCCCAGGAGCGGCTGTTACCAGGCAGTCGTGCTCCAGGAAGCCGTCGCCGTTGGAACTGAACGCAAAGGGCGCGTCGCACATCTCGGCGTATTCGAGCGCTTGCTGCATTCCGCCGCCCAGCGGGTGGTTGTTGTCCTTGGCCTCGACAATGGCCAGCGGTTGGTTGTGGTGGTAGAGCACATAGTCCGCGAACTTGCGCTTCCCGCGTGGCGCGCTCCTGCCGCGGGGGCGAACTTGCCCGTCCGTGAGATAGACTCCCTCGCGGATCTGGATAAGCGGCCAGCCCGCGTCGTCGCGGATGGCGGGCGTGATATAGCGGGTGCGGATTTCCTGTTCGGTCAGGTCTTTTTTGTCCACGAGCTGTTGTTCCATCAGGATGGTTGGCTGCCGCGTAGCGTGTTTAGGGTACGGGATCCGGATGTCGTCTCAGCTGCCTCAAGTATACCGCAAGATGGTCAGTTAAGCAAAAAGATGCGCTCGACGTTCGCCTTCTTGTCCATAGCCGAGCTGCGTCGTCTCTCGTCATCGCCATCGGTTTCATCAAAGCGATAGCCGCATCGGGTGCAGCGCATGCTTATCAGGCCTTCAACTGGGCCAGTTTCTCCTCTGGCAGATTCGAGTAGAACTGAATTTCGTTCCGTTCACACTTCTTCACGGTCTGATACTGTGGATAGTAGCCTGTGGAGCGCAGCGAAAACGGCGAGAACGTATTCAGGACTTTCGTCTCCCGACGAGTCAAATAGCTCAGTAAGAGGGGCTGTCTGAAGTCATACAGGCTCAAAGTCCGCAATGCGGCGAAGAGTTGTGAAAGTGATACCCTAAAGAATGGGGGATCGCACAGAATGACGTCGAAGTGCGTGCCAAGCCACGTGGGGCGGTTGAGATCAAAGCGAACAAAGCCCTGAAGATTGGCAAACCGCTCATCAACGTCAAGTATGGTGACTTCACCCCCTTGTTTTTCGACCTCCGCACCCAACCGTGGCGCGCACAGACAGCAAGGTTTCGCAAACAGACACAGGAAACCTGAGAGGTGATCAAGCGTTGCCTGATCAAAGAAGTATTGCTCCCGCTCGTGAATCTCGTACATGTTGGTGGCGCTCAAAATGGCTGTAGCTCCCTGCGCCGCTTATCGCGATCTTTTGCTCCCCCGCCTCTTGGTTTGACTAAACCGTACACTGAGCCTGGCCTGCAACTTGGTGTTCAGTTTTTGCACGAATTCATCATTGGGTAAGCCGAAGTTGTTTCGCATGACCTGGCATAGCTCGTCTACGATGGTCGAAATCATGTGAGCCCGTACCGCCACTACGCCGTGTCTCTAAGCGACGTACCGCGGCTCTCCTCGAACTGGGTCATCCAATCGCGAAAACTGGACGGGATGGGCGGATTCTCACCCTCAGGGCGGCGTTCCAACTGCAACGCCCCCGTCGGACAAACCGTGACGCACAAACCGCAGCCCACGCAACGCGCACGGTCCACTACGGCGACACCCTCCAGTACAGAGAGCGCTTCGAACTGACAGCGTCCGACGCAATAGGCACAGCCGTCGCATAAGCCAGTCTCGACCGTGTTGTGAAAGTCCGACCGTGCTATCGCGGTCGGGATGCCGAATTCGACCACGCCGCGCAGCATGCCGCAGGAGCAGGTGCAGCAGTTGCAGATATTGATGGGCTGATGGCCAAAGTTCATCGTCGTATGTACCAACCCTACGTCCTCAGCCTCGTAAAGTATGCGAAGGGCCTCCTCTTTGCTGATGGCGCGGTCTATCTCGCTATTGTCAATAGCGCCTTCCACGGACGAGACAAGCAAGCAAACCTCCACCGGGTGACCGCAGTCCTTACCGATGGCGTGCTGCCAAAGGCGACAGATGCACTCGCGCACGCCCCACGACCTGGCGTTTTCCAGCAGGGTCACTGCCTGTTCGTAGGAATGGATCTGCAGATCAACGGGAATGGATTCTTGCACAGGAATGACCCGGTAACTCGCCGGTGGGTACTCAAGACTGATACCACGTGTCTCCTGGAAGTACTGCTCAAACAGCCTGGCCAGTTCTGCATCCTGCAGGATCAAGCGAAGGCCCGGAGCGCCTGGGATGATGCGAACTGATAGTCCAAAGGTACGTTGGTCTTTCTTTTGTCGAGCGCGGATCAGCCCCTTGCGAGCCATGCCGTCCAGGAGGTCGCTGGCTGTGGTGAGGTCCACGCCTGCCCGGGCAGCGATATCGGCAGCAGGTTCGGGGGTCAGACGCATGACGCGCGCCAAGGTGGCCTCTTTCGGCGCAAAGAGCCGCGCCAGGAGCTCGAGTTCAACGCCACTTTCGGTAGCGGGGAAACCACTGGGAATCGTATCCAACCGCTGCGCCAATTCACGGTAGATGTTCTCAGACATAACTCTTCCTCCTTTCCTAACTGAACTCCACGCTGGCAAATCTGCTCTCCAGCTTAGGCGCGCCGTAGCTCTCCGCGCCGCTTATCGCAATCCTCTGCTCTCCCGCACTTTGGTTTGACTAGACTGTACACTGAGCCTGGCCTGTAATTTGGTGTTCAGTTCGTCAGTCATAAGCTCTTTCCAAATGGTGCGAATTTCCTCCGTCGAATATCCACTCTCCAACAGCCAGCCTACTGTCATACCACATTGGCGACAAAAGGCTTCACTGTCATGGGTGTCAATAGCTTCCAACGGTGACCAGGAAACGGTTGACGCATCCCCATCAAGAGCAAAAACCAAAATGCTATCGTGCTTGATCGCGTTCAGATTCCTGATGTGTATTGAGATGGGATGTTCCGAAAACACGACGTAGACGTTCGTCAGTCTGAAGTCAGCATTTTTGAGGGCCATGGTAAGTTCTGCCCAGGCATTGGGATCCCAGTGATGAAATGTGAATACCATCCGTCCCGTATGCCGTTTAAGTACGCGCCCACATTCAGCGAAAATGCCTGCCAGCACTGTCATAAAGCTGCTGCTGCCGTCGCTTTCTTTGGTTGCAACAGCACTGTGGGCTTCGTTGTAGGTCCAATTGACTTCGTCGGGAAGCAAGCGTGCCAGCCACACGCGGAAAAAAGCAGCCAGGTTGCTGTATTGTACGCTGTCGTAGTAGGGGGGATCGGTCACGATCAAATCTACCGAATGATCGTCAATCGGCAGGTCGCTGGAGTCGCCGTGAATGAGCCAAAAGGCTTGCCGCCCGTTGGCCAGCTCAGTCTGGTCAAGAACCTCAATGCCGCCATCTACTTCTCCTGGTATCTTGATCAACTGGCTTTTACCATCTGGCCCAATCTTTCGTTCCACTGGTGATATAGCCCATTTGCGTCCGCGTTCGATGCGATCACGAAAAAGCAGTTGCAGATTCCCAGAAGACTTCTGGCGATTGATGGGGTTGTTCTCCAAAGCGGTGTAGGGGAAAGAATAAGCGTGGAGGGCGAAAACGTGCCGAATAGCGCCTGGCCGGCGTTTGTACCAGCCTTTGTAACCACAGAGCATGGAGTTGAATTCAAGTGAGGTGGATACAAGCAAGCCCAGGTTGAGTTTGACCACCTCATCGTAATTACGCAGTTGTCGAATGGCCTGGTGAAGGTAGAGCAATTGACGAGATGAGAAAACGTCGAGATACGAGTTGATGTTGCGCCTTATCAAATCGCCGGACTTGGGGCCAGCTTGCACAGTGAAATCCTCTATCGCCCCAAAGTCTAGCCCGTCCCGCAGTATGTCAGCCTGGTCAATTCGCGCCAAATCGGACTCAGCAGGCGGGCGAAAAAACAGGCCATGCTCAGGACAAGTTGCTACAATCGCTATCGGCACGTAGCGAGCATAATACGGCACATCGAGCAATTCCTGATATTTCAGCCCGCAGACTGGACAGGACTTCTCGGCTTTGGTAATCAAGCGTGTGGTCTTTTGTGAACCATTGGGGCGGCTTTGGCTGTCGGTGATCTCCCAGCTCTCCGGCCATAAGCGGATCTTACGGTCAGCCTCATGGCGCAAATCGTATTGGTCAATCTGCACAACCTCTCCACAAGCGCAGGATTTGCGCAGGCCGTGGAGGATGTACTGAAAGTCCAGAGTCCGCCTGCAGGTTGGACATTCAGTTTCGAAATAGCACCTCAGATCGCGGTGTAGCTCGACAAAAAACTGATCAAAAGCGGCCCGCAGATCTCCCAAAGCTGCTTGAGTGAGGGTAGCTCGAGCCTGTACAACTGGAATCGGATCTATGTCGGCCCCGATAACGCTCGCACCTAACCGGATCGCTTCGTGAAGGGTGGTGCCGCCGCCCATCATGGGGTCGAGCACAACCTTGCCCTCTAGCCCACCAGGCGCATAGTAATCACGTCGTTTAGCGTTGGGTACAAACTGCTTGAGTATAGCGCGAAAAGTAGAACCGCAGCGGCGCGCCCACCATTTATGCAGATAGGTGTTGGGGCGGAAGAGATGCTTATTGTACACTTCGAGTCGGGAAAGCTCATCAACGAACTTCTCAGGGAAGGAATTGTCCATCACCAGGCTGAGCTCTGTTCGAGGAGTGCGGTATAGTTCATCAAAGGCCAACTGTCGGGCCTCTC
>CAZGKH010000113.1:0-10269 GCA_964525665.1 uncultured Anaerolineae bacterium
CCGACGATGGGCGAAGGTCTCCCGACGATGGGCGAAGGTCTCCCGACCGAGCCCCCTCCGCCTCGGTCAGAGACCTTCGGCGAACGCACTGGTATCTTCGGCGAACGCGCTGGTATCTCCGGGGCCACGGTCAGCGGTGTCGGCCAGGCCGGTGACCGGTTCGTTGCTACCACCAATGACGCAGGGGGCTACGAAGTGAGCGTCCCCGGCGGCTTCTACGACGTCACGGCCAGCGCCTTCGGTTACTACTCTGAGACGGTGAGGGCGGTGGAGGTCATCACCGGCTTCATGTCCATTCGGGACCTCGCTCTGCAACCATTACCCACGGGCACTCTAGCGGGGCGGGTGACTGAGGCGGGTACGGGCGAGCCCCTCACAGCCACCATCAGCGCGGTTGACACCCCGGCCTCGACCAGCACCGACGCCAATGGCTACTACACCCTGACTTTGCCCGTGGGCACTTACGCTGTCAAGGCCAGCAGTCACGGCCACAGGGCACAAACGGTGGCAGGGGTGAGCATCGCCGCTGGCGAGCATCAGATCCTCGACTTCGCTCTTGAGACTGCCCCATCCATACTGTTGGTTGACGCTGACGTCTGGGCCGATGATAGCGTCGCCAACTACTACCAGTGGGCCCTGGACTACGAGGGATATTTTTATGACACCCGTCCCATCACCGATACCGACTATCTTCCCACGGCAGCGGAGCTTGCCCCCTACGACGTGGTCTTATGGGCCAGCCCCTGGGACTCACCGGGCTACATCAATGCCGACGAGGAATTGATAGCCTACTTGGACGATGGCGGCCGGCTTCTTATCTCCGGCCAGGACGTTGGCTACTGGGACAGCAAGTGGGTCTGGGGCCGGGCTCCCCTTTTCTACCATAACTACTTGTACGCCGACTACGTGCGAGACAAGACCGGCATCAACGATTTGAAAGGGGTGGACGGCGACATCCTCGAAGGAGTGGGCCTGGTGCTCGAAGACGTGTATACCTACAAGAGAGGCGGCTACCTGGCTTGCGACGAGGTGAAGCCAGGGGAGAGTTTTGCGTACTCGACCAGCATCATTGGTTACGAGACCGACGGCAGCGGGGGACTCAAGACCGATGTCTGTGAGCCCAACCCCTACCGGGCGGTCTACCTCTCCTTCGGCTATGAGGAGGCCGGCCCCCGGCCAGACTACGCCGACGTGTTAGATAGGGCTATTCAATGGCTGATCGCCTCCCGCCCCCTGAAGGCGGCCAGCCTCAGGCCGAGGTCCCAGTATGACGTGGGAGAGCCGGGAACCAGCGTCCAATACTCCGCCAGGGTGGTAAACGAGGGCCAGACAGTTGGCGCTTACGATCTTTCTCTTTCAGACAACGCCTGGACGACGACCATCTTGGATCCGCAGACCATGAATCCTGTGACCAGGACTGCGGAGCTATCTCCCTGTGACTGGCAAGACCTGCTGGTGCAAGTGGATGTACCCACCTCGGCGGCGATAGGAGAGGTGGGCACGGTTACAGTTGAGGCGATGATGGCTGAAGATTCTAGCGTTTCCAGCACTTCGGTCCTGACCACCCGGGCCTTTCCCGCCTGGGATTACGAAAGCTGGATGATGACGTCCCGCTATCGCCTGGCAGCGGCGACGGTCGGCTGTGAGGTCTACGCCATCGGTGGTTGGGACTGGGCCGGCGCTTCCACCGTCAACGAGATGTACGATCCGGTGGCCGGTTTTTGGACGACCAAAGCATCTAAGCCTACGGGAGCGGCCAACACTGGCGCTGCAACCCTCAACGACCGGATCTACGTAGTGGGGGGGGCAGCCACTAACCTCAATGCCCTTAAGACGGTGGAGGTCTATGACCCTGCTGCGGACACCTGGTCATCAGCGGCGCCTTTACCCGTGGCTCTGGCGGGGGCGGCAGTGGCGGCATCGGGAAGCAAGCTCTACGTCTTCGGCGGCGACACACCTTCGGAGTATGTGGACACCACTTACGAATATGATCCCGCTGCTGACACCTGGACGCAAAAGTCTCCCATGCCCGGTGGCCCTCGATCCTACGCGGCGGCCGCGGAGTTGAATGGCAGAATCTACGTTGCCGGCGGCTGGCCCGACCTCCGTACCTTCGAAGAGTACGACCCGGTCACCGACACCTGGACCACTAAAGCCCCGCTCTTGAAAGGTAGACAATCGCTGGCGCTGGTGAGTGTCGGTGGCTACGCCTACGCCATTGGCGGCGGCTCAGCCTGGGGCGCTGTGGGAAATGTCGAGCGCTACGACCCCGCCACCGACACCTGGGTGCCGGTCTCGTCCTTGAACAATGGTCGCATAGGCACTGGAGCAGCGGTGGCGGGAGGGGGGATTTATGTGGTGGGCGGCGTGGACATATATGGCGAGGCCATGCCGACTAACGAGGGACTGCCTCTGGTGAACTCCCTCTGCCCCTCGAGCAAGAAAGTGGACAAGGTGACAGCCCCACCCGGCGAGGTACTGGCCTATACCATTGCCTTCCATAACTTTGGCCATACCGACTTCGCGGGGGTGAGCCTGGCCGACCCCATCCCGGCTCATGCCACCTACGTACCGGACAGCGTCACTGGAGGAGCCAGTTATGATGCAAAGACCGATCAAATCGAGTGGAGCGGCACGGTGGCGGCGGGCACGTCCGTCACTCTCACCTTCCAGGTGATGCTGGATGATCCCCTGCTTGGGGGAACGACCGTCGCCAACGTCACGGCTGTCAACGATGGGCAGGGCACATCCTTCATGAAGAAGACAGTCACAAAGATACTGGCGGCCAACCTGGAGACATCCACCAAAGAGGTGGATAAAACCGAAGCTTTGTCCGGCGAGGTGTTGAGCTACACTATCACCTTGACCAACACGGGCACAGTAGACGCCGTGGGCGCCAGCCTGACTGATCCCCTCCCGTCTGACATCACCTACGTACCTGGCAGCGTAACTGGAGGGGCGGTCTACAATCCTGCCCTCCATCAGATAGAGTGGGCCGGAATAGTCAGGCTCGCAGTCTCCGAGAGGACAACCTACGATTGGCTGGACAGCGAAACACCGGGCGGCCCCGTATACCAATGGGAAGAGATCAGTGAGACGGGCGCCGAAGCCACCTCCTGGACTGATAGGAACAACGGTTATGCGGGGCCTTTGGACATCGGTTTCGACTTCCCCTTCTTCGGCAACGTCTACTCCGATACCCTCTACCTGGGCACAAACGGCTACGTGACCCTCGGCCAGGGCTACGGTGGCATCCCCATGGGCACCCTGCCCGACCGTAGCTATCCCAACAATGACATCATGCCCTTCGGCGGGTTCTGGCATATCATGGATGGTGTAACTCACGTCTATTACCAGTTGCTGCGTCCTGAGCTTGTCGAAGGGCTGGAGGATCCCACTCGCTTGGTCGTTGAGTACGTGGACGTGCAATGGTGCTGTGAGCTGAACACCTCTCACACCTTCGAGATCATCCTCTATCCCAGCGGCGAGATCCTGACCCAGTACAAGAGCCTGAGTGGGGACATCCCCTGGTTGGTGGGCATCGAGAACGAAGATGGCACCGAGGGGTTGAACTACCCGCCATCTTTAGTCCACGACGAACTGGCAATCAAATACCTGCCACCCTCTCTGCCCTCTCCAGCCCACGTAATCGGCTTCCAGGCCGTAGTGAATGACGGTGTCGCACCCGAGACGCTCATCGCCAACACGGCCAGCATTAGCGATGGCATGGGGTTCTCGTATACCAGAACGGCGACGACCGAGGCCAACCTGGTGGATCTCTCGACCTCCACCAAGACGGTTGGGGAGGCCATCGCTGTGCCCGGCGACGTGTTGACCTACACCATAGTTCTACGCAACGGCGGCAAGGCTGCCGAGGCAGGCTTCACCGACCCCGTCCCTGCTGACACGAGTTATGCATCTGGCAGCGTCACTGGCGGAGCAATCTATGATGATTCGCTCAACAGGATTCAGTGGAATGGGACCATGCCCGCCAGAAGCGAGAGGGCCTTTACCTTTGCCGTGGCCACGGACCGATCGCTGCCCGATGACACCCTCATCGTCAACGCTGCTACCATCACCGACGAATTGCACCTGCCCTTCACTCGAACTGCCACCACGACGTTGAAAAGGCCCGACCTCTCTCTCTCGGAGAAACTAGTCAGCGCGGACAGAGCCGCGGTAGGCGACACCATCACCTACACCCTGCGGGTGAAGAACACAGGCGAGAGCCTGGCCAATGCCATCCTGACCGACACCATTCCCGCAGGCAGTCTGTATGTGCCTGGCTCTGCCTGGACTGGCAATGGTACGGTTGCTTATGATGAGGCCAGTGATAGGATTGTGTGGAACGGAGAAGTGCCTTCCTGGGGTATGTCCACCATCGTCTTCGCCGTCATTGTGACCGAGGAGAGAGCCATCAACAACACCGTGACCATTGACGATGGCCTGGGCAGCCTGACCGAGCGGAGCGCGACGACGAGGGTGCTTGCTTACGATGTCTACTTGCCCCTTCTGGTGAAGGGAGCAGGGGAGTGAGGGGTGCTCGCAAGTCTCCGCCCCCTGCGTTGCCACCCGCATGATGTCCGCGAGGACCTTGGGTCGCACGGGGTGGTAAAAAAGGCCACGAAACCGATTCGCACCTTTCGTGGCCTTTTGCTTGCCCTGAGCGGCTCGACTACCTAAGCACTTGTTCATTTATAACTTCGTACTTTACGACAGAAACTAGGTGCAAAATGGCCCCCAAAATGCGAAGTTGTTTTTGAACAAGTACTAAGTGCATCTTTCCTCCTTGCTAGAAAACTTGTTCTGTGGTACAATGGCTGGTGATCAGTCTCCGCACATGCCGTGAAGGGAAGCGAGCGCTGGAAAAGGACTCAGAGCTTGAGAGAAAACCAGGTCGCTGAGCAAACGAGTTTAAGCGTTCTGTGTGACAAGGTCATCGAAGCAAGCTGGATGGCCCTCGTTGTCGTTGCGCCTCTCTTTTTCAACGTGTACAGCCACCGCTCTTTTGAGCCCGACAAGATCGCCTTGATGCGTTCCATTGCCTTGGTGATGGCGCTGGCTTGGGTAATCAAGGAGCTGGAAGCTAGAAACTGGAAGCTAAAAGCTAATGCCCAATACCCAATATCCAATATCCAGTCCCTAGTATTTAGAACTCCTCTGATCCTCCTCACATTGCTCCTTGCAACAGTTTACATCCTCACTACCATCACCTCCATCGCCCCTCGGCTCAGCCTCTGGGGCTCCTACCACCGAATGCAGGGCGCTTACACGATCCTCTCCCTGATGGTGATCTTCTTGGTGATTTTGCACACCTTACGCCATCAGAAACAACTCCACCGCCTGATCACCGTTGTACTCCTCACCAGCTTGCCCGTATCACTCTACGGCATCATGCAGCACTATGGCCTGGATCCGATAGCCTGGACCAACGTCGGCGACAGGGTGACTGTCCGCGCTATTTCAACTATGGGCAACCCCATCTTCGTGGCAGCCTACCTGATCATGATCGTTCCCTTGACAGTAGGGCGACTGCTGCAGCTCTCTTCCGTCATTCGCCGTGGAAAAAGAGCCGCTTCTCTCTACATTCTCAGTGGATGTTATGCTTTCCTCCTAGCTATTCAATTGCTCTGCATTCTCTTCACCCAAAGCCGAGGGCCTTTGCTGGGCCTCATGGGGGGCACTTTTTTCTTCTTTCTTCTTTTGGCAGCCTCAAGAGACAAGAAGAGGCTGGCCTTAGCCGTACTCGGAATAGCCGTCATTCTTGGTCTCTTCATGATAACTTTGAACCTCTCCGATTCCCCCTTCGAGTCCATACGAGAGATGCCTTATCTTGGGCGGCTGAGTGGTATGTTCGATCTGGAGTCGCGCACAGCGCGGCAAAGGATATTAGTTTGGGAAGGGGCTGTCAACCTCATTACCGCTGATCCAAAACGCGCCCTTATTGGCTATGGGCCAGAGACCATGACCGTGGCTCTTAGCCCCTATGTCCCACTTGATTTGGTTTCTCTGAAGCCAGACGAGATCTTCGATCGCTCGCACAACGAAACCCTGGACGTTTTGGCGACGACAGGCTTCATAGGATTGGTCGTCTATCTCCTTCTCTTCAGCAGCCTCTTTTATTACGGCCTGAAATACCTCGGCCTTATCGAGAGTGCCAGACATCGAAGGCTGTTCATTTCTCTATGCTTGGCGGGAGGACTCGCGGGCGGGCTGCTGCCCTGGCTCCTGGAGGGTAAGGGGAGATTTGCAGGGGTAGGGATACCTGCTGGCATGTTGCTGGCTTTGGCCATATACCTGATGACATCTCTTTTCCGTCAAAGTCCAAAATCCAAAGCCCAACTTCCAATCCTTCGGCTACGCTCAGGACAGGCTTCCAACTTCCAGATTCTGTTGATCGCCTTGCTCTCGGCCATCATAGCCCATTTTATCGAGATCCAGTTCGGCATTTCCATTGTAGCTACGCGTACTTACTTCTGGGTTTACGCAGCCTCAATTGTAGTCGTTGGTTTCTATCTACAAGGGGAAACAAGCTCGGATAGGCGACCCCGCAAACGGCGGAGGGGCAGTACGCAGGGCGCTTCCCTTGCTTCCTATTCTCTGCTAGTGGGGCTAATCCTGGCCACGATGGGTTCCTCTTTAGTGAGCAGTCAAGTCAATTCCCAGGGACAACGTTTCGCCCTGTTGGGATTCTTCGTCACAGTGTGGCTCATCTGTAGTGCAATCGCCATTATCGAGTCTGGGGAAGGAATCACCGTCCTGGCAGACAGCGTTAAGAGAGCGCCCCTTTTGATTTCTCTAGGCTGGTTTGTGGCGTTCTTAATCGTCCAATTAGTCATGCAGGGAGGTGGGGCAGCTCTCCTCGTTTTCTATTATCTCTATCTTTTTCTGACCATCGTGGTCGTCGCTGTTGTCCTGCTCAAGGTGATGCCCACCCCCATCCGCTTCCAGCCAAGAGTCAAGTGGTGGCCTTACCCCCTTTTGATCTTATGTGCAGGTGTTCTGATTATCACAGCCAATTTGAACCCCGTGGTGGCGGATATTTATTACAAGCAGGGGTTGACCTATGCTAACAACGGGCGATGGGATGAAGGCATCACCCTGTTCCAGAAAGCCCTGAAACTCGCTCCTGGCCAAGACTTCTACTATCTCTTCCTGGCAGGAGCCAGGGTGGAAAAGGCCAAAGCTGTCTCGGACATAGCCCAAAGATCGGCCTGGCTCGAAGAAGCCCAAAGGGCATTGGAGCGAGGAAGGGAGATCAATCCCCTCAATCCAGATCACGTCAGCAAACTTGGACTGCTGTATCGGGCTTGGGGAGAGATGCTCACAGATCAACAGGAAAAGGCTGAGAAGTTTAGCCAGGCCTTAGAGTATTATCGCCAGGCGGAGGCCTTGAAACCCCATGATCCGAAAATGTTCAACGAATGGGGCCTGGTTCACTTTGCTAGGGGAGAATACGATCAAGCCATTGATAGGTATCAGAGATCTTTGAGTTTGAATAATCGCTCTATTCAAACCAATCTCCTTCTGGGAGATGCTTATCAGGCAAGTGGAGACTTTGCTCAGGCTGTGGAGGCCTACGAAAGAGTGATAGAAATCGCTCCCGATGACTTCATAGGCCGTAGAAGCCTGGCGCTTCTCTACGAGCAGATGGGGCGCATTGAAGAGGCCATCACAGAAGCGGAGATAGCCAAGAGCCTCGCCTCAGGCAACGAGGCCATAGCTTTAGAGGAGTTTATCGTTCACCTCAGGTCACAAAGATGAAAGATTGCCCTTTTGTAAGCGTCGTCATCCCCATACACAACGAGGAGAAATTCATCGCCCAGTGCCTTCAATCAGTGATTTACCAGGACTATCCCACAGGTAGTATGGAAATCCTGGTGGTGGATGGAAGGTCAGAAGACCGTTCGCGAGAGATAGCGGCTGAGTTCGGCTGCAGGTATCCCATGATCAAATTACTGGACAACCCCAAGCTCAGCGCTCCAGCGGGTCTCAACCTTGGAATCAAGGAGGCAAAAGGTGATATCATCGTCCGTGTTGACGGGCATTGCGTACTTGAACCCGACTACGTTGCCCAGTGTGTGAGATGCCTTCGGGAAACGGGAGCCGACAACGTTGGCGGTCTGATGAAGGCGGTAGGGCAAAACTATGTAGAACAGGTTATAGCCCTGGCCATTAGTTCCTTTTTTGGCTCTGGTGGTTCTAAGTTTCACTACTCTCTCAAAGGGCAATACGTAGATACTGTTTACCTGGGCGCCTTCCGTCGCAGCGTCTTTGACAAAGTAGGTTTCTTCAACGAGAGATTAGTGCGTAACCAGGATTATGAGCTGAATTACCGCCTAAGAGCCGCCGGGGGCAAGGTATTCCTTTCGCCAGCTATCAAATCCTCTTATTATGGGCGTTCGACCTTAAGAGACCTTTGGCGCCAATACCTTCAATACGGCTTTTGGAAGTTAGAGATGCTCCAGATGCATCCGCGATCTGTTCAGCTTCGCCATTTGGTTGCCCCGCTTTTCGTTTTCAGCCTTTTTGCCATTGGTCTGATGGGCCTCATTTACAACCCTTTCCTGATACTATTCCTATCAACGATCTCAAGTTATCTACTTATCTCTTTGCTTGCTTCCCTACTGATTGCCTACCGCAAAGGCTGGAGGCATTTCCCCCTTTTGCCCGTGGCCTTTGGGGTGATGCACTTCGGTTGGGGGCTGGGTTTTCTGTGGAGGCTGGCCAGGGCAGTTATCTCAGCACTTCGCCCAACACGATAGAAGCCTTGCTTGACCAAGAAGCTTAATCATACTATAATAGCTCGTGAAAGGAGAGCATCTACTATGGAAGAAGAAATTGATCTGCGAGAATATATCAACGTCATCGTCAGGCGTTGGAAATGGATACTGGGTATCACCCTGGCGGCGGTGATCACGGCAGCCATCGTCAGCTTCTTGCTGTTAGCACCCGTCTACGAGGCTAAAGCGGGAGTGGTTATCGTCAAGTCCAAGTCGGATATCGCTTTCGAGCCTAAGTATCGAACCTTGACGGAGGAGGAGCTGGGCCAGGTGGGGATGGACGTCGACGCGCGGCGTAAGGCCCTGGAAGCGTTGGTGAAGAGCAGTTCGGTAGCCTCGGAGGTGATTGGCAAGTTAGGGTCCAGCTTGGAGCCTGAAGAGCGAGAGGTGGAGGCGCTCCTGGAAATGGTGGAGACGGAGGTTGATGGCGATCTCATTGGGATCAAAGTCCGGGGGGAAGACCCTGGCAAAATCGCGGCCATCGCCAACGCCTGGGGCGAGGCTTATGAGAAGTACGTTAACGAGTTGTACAGTGGGAGAGCGCAATCGCCGGCGAACATCCAAGCCCAGGTTGCCGAGGTCGAGGATAACTACCGGAAGGCTGAGGAGACCCTAACCCAGTTCTTAGGGGATAACCGGATTGATGAGCTAAACCGAGAGATACAAGCTAAAAAGCAGCTCATTGCAAGCTACAAGGATACTCAGATAAAGACAGAAGCCACTGCTTTCAACCAACAGTTGATAACAAAGCGGGAGGTCTTGGCGGATTACTATGCAGATTTGATACTGGTGGAGCAACTCCTGGCCGACGCCAGGGCCCTGTACAAGCAACTGCAGGGAGAGGTGGCCTCCTCCTCGGCGGCGATGGGGGATGCCTTAGCCATCATGTTCCTCCGCGCTAAAGCCTTTGCCTCTTCAGCCAGTTTGCCGGTTCAGCTACAGATATCTCTAAAAGAAGGAGTAGGCGAGACAGCGGGTCAACAGGCCGAGGACATCAAAGCCCTGATCGCCATTCTAGAGACACGCCAAGACGAAACCCAGGCGCATATTGACAGCCTTTCCTCGCAGCTCTTGATGAGCACGGAATATGAATTGGCTGCTTCGGCCGACGATCCCATCAACCGTCTCATCGTCCAATACTCGCAAGAGGTGTTGGAGTTGCAGGAGCAACTGGAGCGAGAGGAGGCCCGCAAGCGAGAGCTGACCCAGGATCGCGATTTGGGTTGGGAGACCTATCAGGCACTGGCTCGCAAAGAGGCAGAAGTAGGGGTCGGCGTTCAGGCGAACGACACGGGAGTGCGTTTCGCCGTGTGCGGCGTGGAGCATCAGCAGCGCGTCCTCGTACAGCCCGGAGTCGCGAAGGACCGCGAGCAGCCGACCGATCTCTCGATCGGCGTAGGCGATCTCCCCGTCGTAGCGATCGATGTAGAAGTGGGGGTCGAGCGAGTCGAGAAAGAGGTAGACGGGAAGTCGCTGCTCGCCCTTC
>CAZGKH010000114.1:0-10265 GCA_964525665.1 uncultured Anaerolineae bacterium
GACATTGAGCGTGTCAAAGAGCGCGCACGGGAAATCAGGGAGAGCCTGGAGAAGATCAGCCGGTACGCCGCCCTGCCAGATGCAGAATTCTTCGGCGACGAACGCAACCTCTACACCGTGATGCACTTGCTCCTCACGGCCATCGAAGCCACGGCCTCCCTGTGCGCGCACATCTTAGCCAAGACTGCTCGTAAGGCCCCTTCTAGCCATGCGGAATGTTTTGAGGGGCTGCGAGACCTGAGAATAATAGACGATGAACTGGCGAGTAGCCTAGTGAGAATGGTTCGCTTTCGCAACCTCCTGGTACATCGTTATTGGAAGGTAGACCCGATCAGGGTATTGGGCTATGCCCGCGAGAACTTGGGGGATTTCGAGGCTTTTCTGGCAGCTGTGGAAGGCTTCGTAATGCTCCACACTTAATCACAGTTTGGGAGGAGGAAACGTAAGAAGGAATTATGACCGATAACACGATCGTTGCTTATTGTGTGAAGTGCAAAGCAAAACGGGAGATGCAGGATCCGCAGCCGGTATACACCCAGGGTGGGCGGCCAGGGACGCGGGCGAA
This sequence comes from uncultured Anaerolineae bacterium, assembly GCA_964525665.1. Classification (GTDB taxonomy): domain Bacteria; phylum Chloroflexota; class Anaerolineae; order VGOG01; family VGOG01; genus CAYMKL01. Next base: position 566 of record CAZGKH010000114.1, read on the forward strand.
ATGTCCCGTCTGCGAAGCTGCCATGTTTCGCATGGGCGCAACCCCTGCCCACGCTGGAATCCCCAAACCAGAACCGCCCAAGAAAGACGGCAAGTTGGTCATCGTCGAATCGCCAGCCAAGGCCCGTACCGTCGGCAGGTTCTTGGGCAATCCCTATCGGGTCAAGGCCTCCATCGGCCACGTGCGTGATCTACTCAGGTCGCGCCTCAGCGTGGACGTGGAGAATGACTTCGAGCCCTCCTACCGCGTGCCCAACGAGAAGAAGGAGGTAGTCAAAGAACTGCAAGAGGAGGTCAAGAGGGCCGGTGAGGTATATCTAGCGACAGACCCTGACCGCGAAGGGGAAGCTATCGCCTGGCACCTCATGGCAGCGGCCAGAATCACCAAAGAGCAGGCGCGACGGGTGGTCTTCCACGAGATCACTAGCGATGCTATTGATGAAGCTTTCTCTCACCCCCGAGATATAGACATGCAACTGGTCAACGCTCAACAGGCCCGGCGCATCCTGGACCGTCTGGTGGGCTACAAAATCAGCCCGCTTCTCTGGGACAGAGTGCGCAACCGCACCACGGCCGGGCGAGTACAATCGGTGGCCCTGCGGCTCATTGTGGAGCGTGAACGGGAGATCCAGGCCTTTGTGCCGGTGGAATACTGGTCCATTGACGCGGAGCTGGCCAAGCGGGAGGAGAAGCGCCGTAGTTTCACTGCTAAGCTGCACCGCATTCGCGGAGCAGAGGTAGATCTCAAGGGTGAAGAGGATACCCAGAAGATCGTAGATGATCTGGAGAAGGCGACCTATGTCATAACCAAGGTGCGCAAGAGCAAACGGCGTCGAAACCCCTCGCCTCCCTACACTACCAGCAGCATGCAGCAGGAGGCCTCCCGACGCCTGGGCTTCACCGCCAAGCGCACCATGGCGATTGCCCAACAACTCTACATGGGGATAGAGATCGGCGATGAGGAATTGGTGGGTCTCATTACCTATATGCGCACCGATAGCGTCAACGTGGCTGCGACGGCCCAGGAGGAAGCCCGCGCTTATATCGCTGAAAGGTATGGCGCTGATTACATGCCAGCCAAGCCTCCCCACTACAAAACCAAGGCCAAGAGCGCTCAAGAGGCCCACGAGGCTATTCGTCCCACATCGGTGAATCGCGAGCCCAAAGCCATAAAACAATATCTCACCCGTGCCCAGTACCGCCTCTACGATCTCATCTGGAAGCGCTTCCTGGCCAGCCAGATGTCTCCGGCTGTCTTCGACACCATCTCTGTGGACATAGTAGCAGATGGCAAATTGCAGATAGCCGATAGCGAGTTAACGATGGTCTCGAACGATCAGCTATCAGCTATTAGCCACAAGCCAGACTATCTCTTTCGAACGACGGGATCAAATATCCGCTTCCGAGGTTTCCTTGCCGTATACGAGGAAGCCAAGGACGAGGATGAGGCTCCTGATGAGAGCGAAGGCAAGATTCTGCCGCCGCTCTCAGCAGGCGAGATTCTGGACCTCCTGCGGCTCTTGCCAGAGCAGCACTTCACTAAGCCGCCGCCACGCTACAGCGAGGCCACTTTGGTCAGAACCCTGGAGGAGTACGGCATCGGCCGGCCTAGCACCTACGCATCTACCATCTCTGTCATCCAAACCCGAGGCTACGTGGACCGCGAGGCCCGACGCCTGACCCCCACTGAGATAGGCTTCATCGTCAACGATCTGTTGGTGAAGCACTTCGCGGATTTCATCAATGTGGATTTCACTGCCCGTATGGAGGCGGACCTGGACCGCGTCGCCTCAGGTGAGCAGGAGTGGGTGCCGATGCTGCGGGAATTCTACGGCCCCTTCGAGAAAGCGATGAAGCAAGCCGAGCTTACCATGGAAAAGATAGACCTCGGCCCACAAGAAACTGGCGAGATGTGTGAGAAGTGCGGCCATCCCATGGTGGTCAAGTTCGGCCGCTATGGCAAGTTCATCGCCTGCAGCAACTACCCAGAGTGTCGCAACACCAAGTCCTACCAGATCAAAATTGGCGTGGCCTGCCCGGAGTGTGGTGGCGATCTGGTGGAGAAGCGTACGCGCAGGAAGAGGGTTTTCTACGGCTGCTCCAACTATCCTGAGTGCGAATTCGCCGCCTGGAACCTCCCCTTGCCTCAGCCCTGCCCTCATTGCGGCGGCCTCTTGACTGCTGCTGGCAAGGACAAGGCCAAGTGTGTTATGTGCGAAGAGGTGGTGGGGTTGGAAGAGCTTGAGGGAATTGAGGGGGGAGAGAAGAGGGGGAAAGATGACACAGATGGAGACCATCCAAATACAGGTGTCCTCAGAGCTGGCGCGGCGGCTGCGCCCATACCAGAGGGAGCTGCCCCACATCCTGGAGTGGGGGCTGCGTCACGTGGAGAGGGAGACTGAAGCAGAATCTGCCCCTCCTCTAACTCGGGCAGATGTGCTCGCTGCATTGCGCTCGACAGGAATCCTCGTTGAGTTGGACCCGGCCATTGCCGCGCGGTATCGGATCGGCTCGAATCAACAGGGGCGTATTCCTGTTCGAGTGGAAGGCAAGCCACTCAGCGAAATGATCATTGAGGAGCGAGACCAGCAATGGGCCATCTGCTCGCGGGCCCACCCTTGCGAAGGTTGCGAATAGCCCTGGCAACAGAGCAGTTTTAGGTGGACAAAGGCATTTCTGGCTCGAAATCTGCCCACAAACCTTCGCAAGGGTTCTGGTTACGGAGAAAAAAGTGCATCTGGCTGGCCACTATTACCACGTCTACAACCGAGGATGCAATCGCGCACGCATCTTTGCCAATGACGGCAATTATCTGTTCTTGCTGCGGCGTGTCCAGTTTTTCCTGGCGGGCTACCCGCTGAGCGTGATCGCTTACTGCTTGATGCCCAACCACTATCACTTCCTGCTGCGCCCGGAAGAGGACGGTACCCTCTCACCGTTTATCCAACACCTGTTCAACAGTTATGTCCAGGCTTTCAACAAGCAACAGGGACGTACGGGCACCCTGTTTGAGGGGCGCGCAAAGAGCGTACCGGTTGATACCGACGAGTACGTCATTCATCTCTGTCGCTACATTCACCTGAATCCGGTTAGGGCTGGGCTGGTGGCACATCCGGGTGAGTGGCCATACAGCAATTATCTGGAATGGGTGGAACAGCGTGGCGGCACGCTGGTGGATCGGGCGTTTGTACGGCAGTATTTCCCGGCCCCTGCCGACTACGAGACGTTCGTTATGAGCGAGGTGGACCCGTTGTTGGAGCAAAAACTCCAGGTGTATTATCTGGATTAACCCAACCCTTGCGAAGGTTTGGCAGTAGCTTTCGAGCCATAAGTGTTCTTGTCCACCGGGAATCGGCACATCGCCAAGGTTATTCGCAACCTTCGCAAGGGTGGAAGAAGCCATGGACGAGCATCTCAGCAAATTCATCACCTATCTCATAGCCGAGAAGAACGCCTCTCCTTACACCATCAAGAACTACCGCCACGAGATTGGGCAGTTCCTTGACTTCTTGAGGGAGCAGGAGATTTACTCTTGGGATGGGGTGGATCGCTACGTCCTGCGTCGGTATCTGGCGTGGCTGCAAGCCGAGGGCTACGTCAAGGCCAGCATAACCCGCCGAGTCTCGGAGCTGCGCTCCTTTTGTCGCTATCTTGTGCGGGAAGACATACTGGACGTGAATCCCATCAGGACTATCTCCTCGCCCAAGATTCCCAAGCGACTGCCCGATTATCTGGCTCCGCACCAGGTCGAGGCTCTGCTGGCAGCCCCAGACGCTACAGATACCCAGGGCCGGCGCGACCGCGCGATCTTGGAGGTACTCTATGCCTCAGGGCTGAGGGTCAGCGAGGTAGTGAGCCTCAACCTGAGCAACGTGGACCTTCGCTACGGCCAGATTCGGGTTTGGGGCAAAGGAGGCAAGGAGAGGCTGGCTTTGCTGGGCGAGCCGGCATGCAGAGCCCTGACGCTCTACATCGAGGATGGGCGGCCAAAACTGATCAAAGAGAACAGGCCAACCAACGCTCTTTTCTTGAACCGCATGGGCAGTCGTCTCTCAACGCGCAGTGTGAGCAATATCCTGGACAAATACGCTAAGTTGGCCGGATTAGGGAGGCGTGTCACACCTCACGTCATGCGCCATACCTTCGCTACCCACCTCTTGGACGGTGGCGCCGATCTGCGGACTGTTCAGGAGCTCTTGGGCCATGCCGATCTCTCAACTACTCAAATCTACACCCACGTCTCCCAGGCCCGGGTGAGGGAGGTGTATCGAAAGGCGCACCCCAGGGCGAGCAGCGCCCTGAATTCCACCAAAGGGCTGTCGAAAGGGGACAAACAACTTGAGGAGGTAATGAATGAGACTGACGAAACTACGTGAGATTTTAACAATTGAGGACCTTGACGCCGTCTTGATCACCCAGCCGGAGAACCGTCGCTATCTCAGCGGCTTCACTGGCTCGGCTGGGGTGCTCCTGATCTCTCAGGAGCAAGCAGTCTTGGCCACCGATTTCCGCTACTACGAACAGGTCGAGAAGCAGGCCCCCGAATTCCAGTTGGCAGAGGTTAAGGACCAGTTCAAGACCATCCTTCCCGAGCTGGTCCAGCAGGTGGGGGCAAAGAGGGTTGGCTTTGAGAGCACTCATCTCACCGTTGATCAGCACCGGCAGTGGCAGGAGGTCGCCGGGGGCGCCGTTTCCACTTCCAAGTTCGAGCTGGTTCCCACCAAGGAGTTGGTGAAAGAGCTTCGCGCCGTCAAGGACGAGGATGAATTGCGCAAGATCAAGAAAGCCATCGCCCTGACCGACCAAGCCTTGGCTCACATCGTGGGCTTCATCAAACCGGGCATGACGGAGAAAGAAGTGGCCTGGGAGCTGGAGGTCTTCATGCGCACCCAAGGCGCGGAAAAGCTGGCCTTCAACGTAATCGCTGGGTCGGGACCCAACGGTGCTATGCCTCATGCTACTGTCTCTGAGCGGGTGATTCAGGCTGGTGAGCCTATTGTGATTGACATGGGGGCGGTGATTGATGGCTACAACTCCGATCTGACCCGCACCATCTGCGCGGGCGGACCGAGCGAGAAGTTCAGGGAAATCTACCACATCGTCCTGGCAGCCCAGTTGGCAGCCGAGCGAAGCATCCGACCAGGGATGCAGGGGAAGCAAGCGGATGCCATCGCCCGTCAAGTGATTGAGAAAGCAGGCTATGGAGAGAATTACGGCCACGGGTTGGGCCACGGCGTGGGGCTGGCTGTGCACGAGAAGCCTGGAGTGGGGCGCCTATCGGAGGATGTCTTGAAGCCGGGCATGGTTTTCACCGTCGAGCCGGGCATCTATCTGCCGGGCTGGGGTGGTGTGCGCATCGAGGACATCGTCGTCATGAGGGAAGATGGGGTAGAGGTGCTGACCCAGGCCAGCAAGGAACTCAGTGGATAGTTCCTCGCTTGTCGAAAAAGGCGACTTGTGCTAGAATTGTACCATTGAAATTGAAAATGGAGGCAGTCGCTGCCTGAGCCGCTTGGAGGATAACTGACTCCTCCAGCTAGAAAATGGGAGGTGGGAGAAGATGGATGAGATCGTGGCAAGAATAGGACGCGAAACTCTGATCGGATTCGTGATAGGTCTCGTCGTGGGGCTGATCATTGGCCTGCCCATCTTGGGCTGGTGGGTATTCCCGGTGGAGTGGTATGATGCCGACCCCTTCGACATGCGCCAGCAGTACCAAGAGGCCTACATAAGTATGCTGGCCGATTCCTACACCCTGAACACCAACGTGGCGCTAGCCAGACAGCGGGTTGCGGGGTGGGATCAAAAGGACCTGGGGCAAGTACTTGGCCAGCTCAAAGCCAAAACCAGCGATGGGGCGCAGGTACAGCGCCTGGATAAGCTGGCAGCGGCGCTGGGGGTGCGGGCAGAGGTAGTGCCTTCTGAGCCTGCTGCGCAGGCGACGACGACGAGTGCACTGCTGCGGCGTCTGTTGCCCATTATCGGCATTGTCCTGGCAGCAGTTCTGGTGATCGCTGGAACGGTTGTAGGCATGTCGGTGTTGCGGGGACGCCGCCCGGAGGATCAAGAGAGGCCGGGCAAACGGCCGTCTCCGGTGCGGCAAGCGGCTGAGCCAGAGGATTTCGGGAAGGTGCTGGGCCGCTTCGTCGCCAACTACACCATAGGTCAGGACAGCTATGACCAGTCTTTCAGCATCGAGTCGCCCACCAGCGAATTCCTGGGTGAGTGCGGCATGGGCATCTCCGAGATAGTGGAGGCAGGCCCGCCTGCCAGGGTCACCGCGTTTGAAGTCTGGCTCTTCGACAAGAACGACATCCGCACCGTCACCAAGGTATTGATGAGTAAGTATGCCTACAACGAAGATGCTTTGCGGGCCAAGCTGGCTCCTAAGGGGGAAGCCGTCCTGGTTGAGCCCGGCAAGACCTTTGTCTTGGAGACAGCCTCTCTGCGAGTGCACGCTGAGGTGAGCGAGATGGGGTATGACGAAGAGTCCACACCTCCCCAGCTCTATTTCACCAGGCTCACGCTCAGCCTGACGCCCAGCCTCAAAGCTCCCTCTGGAGAGGCAGAAGAGATCACTGGCTGATCGCGCGGGCCTCCAGCTTCAAAAACAGGGCTTTGGGTTCACGAATACTACCCAATGCCCTGTTTGCGAACTGTAGACCCTATCTTCTTTGTTCCTCGTGTTCCTGCCTCCAGCCGTTCTCCAGGCCCGCCTTATCGAAGGCACTCATTGCCTCTTCATACTCCTGGGTGGTAATCTTGCGACCCAGGATAGAGTGCACTACGGCCTTATGAGCGGGGAAGTACTGATCCATCAGGCTGACGTGGACGCGCGGTGACAGGTTTTCGGCCAGCCAGCGCAGCACCTTTGGCGTGCCTGCCAGGCCGCCGGGTAAGACCAGGTGGCGGACGATGAGGCCCCGCCGGGCGATGCCTTCGTCGTCCAGAACCAACTCCTCGCCCACCTGATGGTACATCTCTTTGAGGGCTGCGCCGTTGGCCTCCACGTAGCGCACGAAGCCCGACAGGCGTCGGGCGGTTTCGTCGTCGGCGTACTTGGCGTCGGGCAAGTAGATGTCCACTACGCCTTCGAGAAGCTTAAGCGCTTCTACCGCATCGTAACCGCTGGTGTTGTAGACCAGGGGGAGACGGAGACCGTTCTCGATGGCGTGGGGGAGGGCGGCCATGATCTGGGGCACGAAGTGGGTCGGTGTGACCAGGTTGATGTTGTGGCAGCCCTTGCGTTGCAACTCCAGCATCATCTCCGCCAGGCGTTCCACGGACACCTCGTTGCCTACCCCCAGTTGGCTGATGGGGTAGTTCTGGCAGAAGAGGCAGCGGCCGGTGCAACCGGAGAAGAAGATGGTGCCTGAGCCCCGAGTCCCGCTGATGGGCGGCTCCTCCCAGGGGTGCACGTTCCAACTGGCCACCTTGGGCTTCGCTCCCACCCGGCAGTAACCCTGCTTCCCCTGCAAGCGGTTCACCCCGCACTCCCGTGGACAGAGGCGGCAATCCTCCAAACAAGCATAAGCCCGCTCGATGCGGCGGGCCAGTTCACCGTTCTGATATAGGTTGAAGTAGCTGGGAAGTGTCTCTATACTCACGGTTGCGTCACGGTCAAGACATATTTTCTCCGTAGAGGTAGTAGTCATGGTTCTCGGCTCCATCTTCGATGCCAGTGGAACACATGCCGATGATCTGGTACAGGGGATGGTTTTTTAGCTCCTCCTCGCTGAGTTCTTTCTCCTTCTCCGGCGCAATCTCTACCTCTTCGTGCAGTTCCTCAGACGAACAAACCTGTGTTTTTCTCATCGCTTCACATCTCCTTGATGAATAAGGGGAGTGCAGGCGCAAGCCTGCTGGGGCGGACTTGCGTCCGCACTCCTGTAAATCTTGCCTTCGCTACCGCCCCAGTTTCCTCACCCTCTCCCACTCCGGCACATCCTCGTCCATGTCCGACAGCTCGCGGCGTAGGTCGTAGATCTGGTCGCGCAGGAGGGCCGCCTTCTCGAACTCCAGCGCCTGGGCGGCGGCTTTCATCTGCCTCTCTAGCTCCTTGATCAAACGGGCCAGCTCGTGCTTGGGCATCTCGGCGGCCACCCGGTACTCGGCTCGCTCCTCGGCCACGGCCCGCACCCGGTCGGTCAGGTCGCGCACTTCCTTGACGATGCTCCGTGGCTCGATGTCGTGCTCTTGGTTGTAGGCCGTCTGGATGCTACGGCGACGGTTGGTCTCGTCAATGGCCCGCTTCATGGAGTTGGTGAGCCCGTCGGCGTACATGATTACCTGGCCGTTGACGTGTCGGGCAGCCCGACCGATGGTCTGGATGAGGGCCTGGCCGCTTCTCAGGAAGCCCTCTTTGTCGGCGTCTAGGATCGCTACCAGCGATACCTCGGGCAGGTCAAGTCCCTCTCTGAGCAAGTTTATCCCCACCACCACATCGTAGATGCCCAGGCGCAGGTCTCGCAATATCTCCACTCGCTCCAGAGTCTGGATCTCCGAGTGCAGGTAGTGTACCTTGATTCCCATCTCGGCCAGGTAATCGGCCAGGTCTTCGGCCATGCGCTTGGTAAGGGTGGTCACCAGCGCGCGCTCGCCCCGCTCTAACCGCTGGTTGATCTGGTGGATCAGGTCGTCTATCTGGCCTTTGACCGGCTTGACGGTGACCTCCGGATCCACCAGGCCGGTGGGGCGGATGATCTGCTCCACCACCTGGGCCGAATGTTCCAGCTCATAGGGCCCCGGCGTGGCCGAGGTGTAGATGGCTTGGGAGATCCTTTCTTCGAACTCTGCAAAGTTTAAGGGACGGTTATCCAGCGCGCTGGGCAGTCGGAAGCCGTATTCCCCCAGGGTCTTCTTGCGGGCGGCGTCGCCGTGGTACATGCCTCTCACCTGGGGGATGGTCATGTGGGACTCGTCAACGAACAGCAGGAAGTCATCGGGGAAGTACTCCAGCAGGGTCCAGGGGGGGCTGCCGGGCGCGCGCTGGGATAGGTGACGGGAGTAGTTCTCGATGCCGCTGCAGTAGCCGACCTCGCGCAGCATCTCCAGATCGTACTTGGTACGCTGCTGCAGCCGTTGGACTTCTAGGAGTTTCCCTTGGGCCTTAAGTTCTGCCAATCGCTCATCCAGTTCGGACTCAATGTCCCGCAGGGCCAGAGTTAACTTCTCCTGGGGGGTGATGAAGTGCTTGGCCGGGTAGATGGCGATTTCCGGGTGCTCGGCCAGCACCTCGCCGGTCAGCGGCTCGATCTCGGTGATGCGGACGACCTCATCACCCCAGAACTCTACGCGGTAGGCCAAATCGTCGTAGGCGGGGAAGATCTCCAGTGTGTCGCCCCGCACCCGAAAACGCCCGCGGGCGAAGTCCAGGTCGTTGCGCTCGTAGTGGATGTCCACCAGGTGGCGCAACACTTTGTCCCGCCTGCGCACTTGTCCCTGGTGCAGGCTGACCACCACCTTGCCATACTCTTCGGGGTCGCCGATGCCGTAGATGCAGGAAACTGAGGCCACGATGACCACGTCGCGGCGGGAGAACAGAGACGAGGTAGCCGCCAGCCGCAGGCGGTCAATTTCCTCGTTAATGGAGGCGTCCTTCTCGATGTATAGGTCGTGGCGGGGGACGTATGCTTCGGGTTGGTAGGAGTCGTCAGAGGTGGAGAAGTAATCCAACCCGGTGGCGGGGGAGGACACCCTGT
>CAZGKH010000115.1:0-10257 GCA_964525665.1 uncultured Anaerolineae bacterium
CGCTGGCCGGCCTGTGCGATGGCATCGACGTTGTTTTCTCCTCCGTGGGGATGACGCGCCAAAAGGACAAGCTGACCTTTCACGACGTGGATTACCAGGGCAACAAGAACATTCTGGACTGCGCCCTGGAAGCAGCGGTGGAGAAATTCATCTACGTGTCCGTGTACAACGCCCACTTGATGGAACACCTGGCCATCATCAAGGCCCACGAGGACTTTGTGCGGGCGTTGCAGGCCAGCGGTCTGCCGCACACGATCATGCGGCCCACTGGCTACTTTTCCGACATCGGCGAATACTTTCAGATGGCCAAATCGGGCCGGGCCTACTTGGTTGGAGACGGCGAGAACCGCCTGAACCCGATCCACGGCGCCGACTTGGCCGGCGTCTGCGCCGATGCTGTCGCTGGCGTCGCGGCCGAGGTTGCCGCCGGGGGGCCGGTCGTCTACAGCCAGAACGAGATCGCCGGGCTGGCCTTCTCGGTGCTAGGTAAACCGCCCAGGATCACCCACATTCCGGCCTGGCTGGCCCGTGCGGCCATCGGGGCCATGCGCCTGTTCGACCGCCACGCCGCCGACCTGTTCGACTTCTTCGTCACGGCGGCGCGATTCGAAAACGTGGCGCCTAAATTCGGGACACACACGTTGGACGAGTACTTTCGGGAGCTGAGTTGACCGACCCGTTGGTCCGGTTGAAAGGAACGAGGAATGGCCCAACCTGGCGCGGCAAGAGGAACCCTGCGATTCCACGTGTTCACAGGCGACGAACGGAACTACCGGAGGATCACTTGATGGAACTACACATCCGCGAGGCAGTGGCATCCGATTATGATGATCTGTGCGTTCTCTTCAAGGAAACAGATGCACTACATCGGGAGAACCTGCCACACATGAAGTTCTTCCTGTTGGTTTTCGCTCTTTCTATTCCGCTCTGGCTGATCGGCGCCGTGACGCCACTACAGTTGTTGCCCGGACTCCCCGTGAGTTCGCTCATGGCCTTCTGCCCACTGGTGGCGGCTTCGATTCTCGTTTACAGAGCGGACAAGACCGCCGGCATGACCGAGCTGCTCAAGAGATCATTCGACTACCGGCGAATCAGAGCGAAGGTCTGGTACGTACCCACCGTCCTTCTAATGCCTGGCATTGCGGTATTGGCGTATGGACTGATGCGCCTGGTGAGGTTGCCACTGCCAACCCCGCATTTTCCGGGCGCGGCAGCACTGGTCATGTTTCTGGCGTTCTTCATCGCCGCCTTGGGTGAAGAGGTCGGGTGGTCGGGATACGCGATTGACCCGCTGCAAGATCGGTGGAACGCGCTGCAAGCCAGCATTCTCTTGGGGTTGGTATGGGCTACGTGGCACATCGTGCCGTTTGTGCAGGCTGACCGATCTCCAACATGGATCGCCTGGCAATGCCTCACCTTGCTGGCGTCACGGGTCCTTCTCGTCTGGCTCTACAACAACACACGCAAGAGCGTATTTGCTGCGGCTCTGTGTCACGCCATGGTCAATGTCAGTTGGCAGCTCTTTCCGAACCACGGTTCACACTATGATCCGCGTATCACCGGCTTGATCACCGCACTCGCGGCCGTGATAGTCATAGTCGTATGGGGACCACGAACGCTAACTCGAAACACAAATGGCTGACTGGGTCGGCCGTTCTGCATCAGGGGCTGGCCCTTGCCCATGAAGGACCGTCCATACTACTCAAGCGAGGCGGGCGATCTCGTCCCGTTCTGAAGTACTCGTCGGTCTAGAGAAACAAGGAAAGGCAAACATACGATGAAAGATCTGCTAAACAATAAGAAGATACGAAGGGCAAGAAACAAACTATCAGCTTTGGAGTTCAAACGAATCAGTTTCGCCATCGGCCTGATCCTGGTGTTGATGATGAGCAACACCGCCCTGGCCGACGACGGGGGCATAATGCAGCACACGGCCCCGCACTGGCAGGCCACGTACTGGAACAACACATCGCTTTCGGGTACGCCGGTGCTGGAGGAGGCGATCGAGCATCTCGGGTTCGATTGGGGGTATGGATCGCCGCATCCCAGTGTCAACACGGATCACTTTTCGGTGCGCTGGTCTCGGTACGTCGAACTGGCGGAAGCGACCTATCGCTTTTCCGTGACCAGCGACGATGGTGTCCGGGTCTATGTCGACGGTCGCTTGATCATCGATCAGTGGAACGATCATCCGGCGCGCACGTTCACCCATGATCTCGCCCTTCAGGTGGGGCACCACCACATCGTCGTCGAGTACTACGAGAACACAGGTGTCGCCAAAGTAGCACTTGCCTGGTCGATGCTGCCCGCTGGAACGGGCCAATGGCAAGCCGAGTACTATGACAACCGCACGCTGAACGGCTCGCCTGTCCGGATCCGGGTTGACGACGAAATCGACTTTGACTGGCGATACGGGTCGCCGGCGCCGCATATCCCAAACGATGACTTTTCCATCCGCTGGACGCGCACCGTCCACTTTGAGCCTGGCACGTACCGCTTCACGACGACGACCGACGATGGCGTGCGTCTGTGGGTCAACAACCATCTGCTCATTGATAAGTGGTACGACCAGGCCTCCCAGCCGCACTCGGGCACGATCTACGTGTCGGGCAAGGCGCCGATCAGGATGGAGTACTATGAGAACGGCGGCGTGGCCTCGGCGCGGCTTACCTGGATGCGCCTGGGCGACGCGCCGCCGTCGTCCCCAGGTCAAGTCACTGTAGACGATGACGGTCCCGGTTTCGTGCAAGGTGGCTCATCGGGCGCCTGGCACACGGCGCGCGAAGGGTACGGCGGCAGTCTGACCTGGACGCGCAACAACGACTGGGCACGTCCAAACTACAACTGGGCGCGTTGGTATCCTGAGCTCGCTGCGGGGCGCTACGAGGTCCTCGTCTATGTCCCTGAGCGCTACACCAGCACCTCGAAGGCGCGCTACTGGGTATCCCACTGCGACGGCTACACGCTGCGCCTGGTGGACCAAGCAGCCAATGGCGGTCGCTGGGTTTCTCTCGGCACCTACCGGTTCTGTGGCGTCCTGCCTCATGACCATGTGGCGCTCTCCGACGTCACCTACGAACCGTACGTGTCGCGCCTGATCGCGTTTGATGCGGTGAAGTGGGTACCGGCTTCTGCCACTCCCGCACCACCGACGCCGACACCAGTCCTTACCGCCGAGCGTATCCTCTTTGCCCCAGGCGCCACCCAGACCACGGTCGAGGGCTACCTGCCGGCGAACGGCGCCAAAGTCTATGTGATGCGCGTGGCGGCGGGCCAGTTCATCGAGATGAATGCCACCGTGGGTACAATAGGTCGGGGACTGCGCTTCTCCATCGTCGGCGCCGACGGCGCCGTGGTGAAGGCGATGGGGGAGGCCCACGTCCGCACTATCGTCCCAAGCACGCAGGGCTACTACGTCGAACTGGTATCCGACGTGGGCGCAGTGAGTTACCGCATGAGCGTGCTCATCCCTGTCCGCATCCGCTTTGCGCCCGGCGCCACCTCGGCCACAGTTACCGGCAGCCTGGAGGAGGGCGACATGCGCCACTACGTCCTTCGCGCCCTCGCCGGCCAACGGATGATCGTCGCGCCGCACACCACCACCGGCCAGGTAGGGCTGGTCATCTCGGGCGCCGACGGTCAGGTGCTGCTGAGCGGACGCGTCGGACGCCCCGGCGGCGTTTACGACGGCATCCTCCCCGCCACCCAGGACTATCTGATCACCGTGCGGGCGGAGGGCGGAACCGGCGCCGATTACACTCTGGAGATCACCATACCTGCTGAAGAGGCAGAGTCGGGTATCACCATTGTGGGTACAGTGATGGATGTCTCGCTCAGTGCTCGCATTATTATGTTGAGAGAACCAGTCGAAGGTTTTGATGTCATCGCCCTGACTGAGGAGAGTGAACTGGTCTCTACAGACGGGGATGAGATAACGTTGCGTGATATACGACCAGGTATGAGGATAGAAGCATCCGGTCAACCAGGCAAATCTAATGCGCTGCTGGCAAGCCAGGTGCTCGTTCTTGATGCAACACCCACCAACCCAACCCCTTGAAAGGAGTCTATCATGGTCAAAATCAAGCAACTACCCACACGACAGAGAATCCGCAAGGCGCTGATATTCGTGTCGCTTCTGCTCTTCCCTGTCACGCTCTACTACTTCTCTCCCATCATGATCCTGGAGAGCGCATCGCAAGGCATCATCAACGCCAGCTTCATCGTCTTCGGCCTGATGTTCGTCGCCGCCCTGTTCGTGGGCAGGCTGTGGTGCGGCTGGGTGTGTCCGGCAGGTGGGCTACAGGAGTTCGGCTCGCCCATCAACAACAAGTCGGCCCCAGGCGGCAAGTTCAATTGGATCAAGTGGGGCATCTGGACCCCCTGGATTGGCCTCATTGCCGTCCTGGCCATAGGAGCCGGCGGCTATCACATCGTGGACCCATTCCACAACTTCGAAGGGGGCGTGACGATGGCGCAGCCCATCGAGCCTGGCGGTCCCCCCTGGTACATGATCTACTACATCATCATCCTGCTCTTCCTGGGCCTGGCACTGGTCTTCGGTCGGAGGGCGGGTTGCCACTACGTGTGCTGGATGGCCCCGTTCATGATCATCGGGCGGCGGATCCGCAACCTCTTCAGGTGGCCGGCCCTGCGCATCAAGGTGGATGCGGACAAGTGCACAGATTGCCTGCGCTGCACCAGGGAGTGTCCGATGAGCCTGGATGTCCATGCCATGGTACGGAGAGGCTCCATGGAAAACGACGAGTGCATTCTGTGCGGGACGTGCATAGACGTTTGCCCGCAACACGTGAAGCGCTATGCTTTCAGCGCAGGAAAGTAGGCAGCTATGTTTGTTAGAAAGCATCCACTTGCCATGTACTTCGGGCTGGCCTACGCCATTACCTGGATCATCCACATCCCGCTGGCTCTTTCGGCCCAGGGTCTGCTGGACGTAGCCCTCCCCGCCGGCCTGCATTTTCTTGGAGCCTATGGCCCCATGCTGGCAGCGATTATCGTCACAGGAATGACCCTGGGCGCACCTGGGCTCCGCGATCTGCTGGGCCGAATGTCTCGCTGGCGTGTTGGGATCGGCTGGCTGTTTATTGCTGTCTTCGGTCCGGTCGTACTCTTCCTGTTCTCCGCGGTCATCGTTCGCGCTTGGAGCGGCGTATGGCCAGATTTCAGCCAATTTGGACGTGTTGCGGAATTCCCCAACCTTGGTTGGTTCACTGGCTGGATTGTGTGGACCTTGACCTTTGGGCTGGGGGAGGAAGCCGGGTGGCGCGGCTTCGCGCTCCCCCGCTTGCAAAGGAATCGCAGTGCCCGTTCAGCCACCTTGATCTTGGGCACGCTGTGGGCACTATGGCACTTGCCGCAGTTCTTCTATAACTTTGAAATGAGCTTGCTTAGCGTGATCGCCTTCATGGTCAGCATCCTGTCAGGCGCTCTGGTACTCACCTGGTTGTACAACAGCACGAGGGGAACTGTTCTGGTCACGATCCTGTGGCACGGCGCGTTCAACACGGCCGTGGCGGGGGCGCAAGGGGCAATGGCACCCCTGGTAAATGCCCTGGTTATCTTGGCCGCCGTGTTGATTGCGCGGTGGGTTGGGCCGGAGGACCTTTCCTTCGTTCAAAAGCATACCATCTAGGAGGGCTTGAAATGAACGGTAAGACTTGCATGATCACCGGTGCAAATTCAGGCATCGGCAAGGCAACGGCCATGGGGTTGGCCAGGATGGGCGCAACCGTGGTGATGGTCTGCCGGGACCCGAGCCGCGGGGAAGCGGCAATGGCTGAGATCAAGGTGGAGAGCGACAACCAGGCCGTTGACGTGCTGTTGGCTGATCTTTCCTCACAGACCGCGATACGCCAACTGGCAGAGGACTTCAGGGTCAGGCATCAACGGCTTCACGTCTTAATCAACAACGCCGGCGTCTTCCGCAGCAAACGGTCTGTGACAGAAGATGGCGTCGAAACCCATTTTGCCGTCAACTACCTGGCGCCTTTCCTACTTACCAATCTGCTGCTCGACGTGCTCAAGGCCAGTGCACCAGTTCGTGTTGTGAACGTCGCGGGAGAGTATCATCGCAAAGCCACCATCAACTTCGATGACCTGATGTGTGAAAGGAACTATAGTGCATCCAGGGCCAACAACCAGGCCAAATTGGCCCTGATCCTCTTCACGTACGAACTGGCCCGCCGCCTCGAGGGGACGGGAGTCACGGTCAACTGCCTCCATCCAGGGGCAGTTGCGACGGGTATGCTGGACAAAGACCCAGATGCTTCTGCGTTCTCCCGTTTTCTCTACAAGCTGGTGAGCCCATTCTTTCTGAGCCCCAAGAAAGGCGCAGAGACATCCATCTACCTGGCGTCTTCTCCTGAGGTAGAAGGTGCGACGGGGAGATACTTCATCAAGAAGAGACCGGTCGAATCATCCCCAGAGTCATATGATGCGACAATCGCCGGGCGCCTGTGGGAGGTAAGTGAAGAACTAACGGGGCTAGACCTATGGCGAGGTCAGCATGATGACTGAAGAAAGCCGTGTTGTGCAACAGGAGTTCTACGAGATCAAAGTCAAGGGCCACCTCGATGACCGTTGGTCCGAGTGGTTTGACGCGCTGGCGGTGACGCATGACGAGAGTGGCAACACAATTCTCTCCGGCCCGATCCCCGATCAGGCCGCGCTACACGGCCTGCTGGCCAAGGTGCGCGATCTGGGGCTGCCCCTGCTATCGGTCAAACGAGTGGAGGCCGCTTCTCTTACAGAAGAATGGATAAGGAGTCCATAACATGAGCAGTCTACCAAAACACACCAACAATCTAATCGCTTACCGGAAGGTGGTTACATTCTGCTTCCTGGCCCTGCTGCTGAGCTTTGCCTCTCTTGCGCCCGGCGGCCCGATCGAGAACCGCGACTTCTCCCACCTGAATCCTTCAGTGTACTGGGGGTTCAACACTTTCCTGATCACCCTGGGATTGGCCGGGTTTGCC
Source organism: uncultured Anaerolineae bacterium (assembly GCA_964525665.1). GTDB lineage: Bacteria > Chloroflexota > Anaerolineae > VGOG01 > VGOG01 > CAYMKL01. The sequence continues at coordinate 6,993 of CAZGKH010000115.1, forward strand.
TCCGTCTATTTCATCTGGAGGGGCAAGAGGGGAGGCTATTGGACGGCGATCATCATTGGCTGGCTCTACGTGGCCGTCGTCGCTTCGGACCTGGGTCGTGTCTTCCCGAAATCGCCCGATCCCACCGGATTCGTACTCGGCATGGTGATGATCGCCGACGCCATTCTGGCGCTGAACGTTGTGCTGTTCTCGCATAAGGCGCTGGGGCATATTTAGGAGTCAGGCGCACCTCTGTTTGAGGAGGTGTTAGTAAATGGAAAAGGAACGCAACAGATTCGAAGCCGTTCTCGGGATTGTATTAATTGCCAGTCTGGTCACAGGGTTTGCTGGTCTGCTGGTAGCGGCATTTGCATTCTTCAGCTATGAGTGGGTTGATGCGGGTGTCTGTCTTGGGGCAGCAGCGTTGGCCTTTGGACTTATAGCAAATGCAATTCTGCGAGAATAAGTTTCTGTGGCGCTGACAAGGTCTATGCGACCCCAATAAAGGTAGCTCTTCGGATTCAATCAGAGCGGTGGCTGGTGCGTCTAACTCGGGGTCGTCAGGCCACGCCATAACCAGGAGGAAAAGAGGGTGCATACTTATCTGCTGGAGATGTTGGAATGCCCAGTGTGTCACGGTGAACTAGAGTGGGAGATATCTCAGCGCGAAGGACAACGTATTGAGCGGGCGGAGGCGCGCTGCCAGGGATGTGCAGCGGTCTATCCCGTGCTTGAGGGAGTCGGTCTGTTCCTGACGCCAGATCTGCCGCGCAACGATCTGTGGGAGCAGGCAGATAGCCAGCTTGCCAAATTCCTGCGGGAGCATTCGGAGGTGGAGCAGCGGCTGATGGAGACGCCGGTGGATGAACTGGCGCCAGCGGATCTGTTCTACCGTGCGTTGGTTCTAGAGGAACGCGGGGAGTACGAAGCAGCAAAGGCGATAGAAGAGAAGGCGAACCAGGGGATATACACGGAGCAGTACCTGGCCTGCTGGGAGAGCCAGCGCGACTACGTGATCGAGCGGCTGTCTGAATCGAATAGCCTAGTCATTGACCTTGCGTCGGGGCGCTGCTACCTGGTTGAGGAAATGGCGCGGCGGTTGGAGCGCCCCATTGTGGCCACAGACTTCAGTCCCCGCGTGCTGAGGCAGGACCAGCGTCGGCTGGAATCGTTCGGGCTCTATGACCAGATCAGTCTGCTGGCATTCGACGCACGGCGTACGCCCTTCAGAGATGGCGCGGTGGAAACGTTGACCACAAACGTGGGGCTACCGAACATGGAGCAGCCGGGCAATCTGCTGAAGGAGCTGAGGCGGGTGGTAGGCGGGCAGTTCCTGACGATCTCGCACTTCTACTCGGAGGAGGACGCGGCCAATGCGATGGCACTGCGGGAAGCGGGACTGTCGTCGCTGATATTCCGCAATGCGGCAGTGGGGGCGTTCATCGCCGCGGGATGGGAAGTGGAGATAGTGAACGAATGTCAAGGGAGCGCAGAGCCAACACCCAGGAGCCACGTGCTGGGAGGTGCACAGATAGACGCATTTCCAGTTCAAGAGACGATGCTTGAGTGGTGTGTGCTTGTGGCGCGATGAGAAGGCTGTGATCGAGAAATGGATCTAGAGAAAGAAGGAAAGGCAAACAAACGAATCGGTTTCGCCATCGGCCTGGTGCTGGTGTTGATGCTGAGCAACACCGCCCTGGCCGACGACGGGGGCATAATGCAGCACACGGCCCCGTACTGGGAGGCGACGTACTGGAACAACACTTCGCTGTCGGGCGAGCCTGTGCTGCAACGCCAGGAGACCAATTTGAACCACGACTGGGGCTTCGGCTCACCCAACTCCAGCCTCCAAGCAGACCACTTCTCAGCACGCTGGACGCGCTACGTTGACGTGAGCCCCGGCGCCTATCGCTTCACCGTCACCAGCGACGACGGCATCCGGGTTTGGGTGGACAGTGATTTGATCATTGATCAATGGCACGATCATCCGCCCACGACCTACACCGCCCAAACGTATCTGGGTGACGGACACCATCTGGTCAAAGTGGAGCATTACGAGAGGAGCGGTGGTGCTGTGGCGAAGGTTTCCTGGGAACCCGTAAGTTTGACAACCGGGTCCTGGCGGGCCGAGTACTATGCCAATCCCTCACTGGGCGCCGGTTGTATGCCACCCTGGGCATCCACGGACTGCCGCGTTGTCGTCAGGGAGGATCCGGAGATCGACTTCGATTGGGGATCGGGCGCGCCGCTGTTGGGGATGCCGAGTGACCGCTTCTCGGTGCGCTGGACGCGCACGGCCCACTTCGAGCTGGGCTCCTACCGTTTTACGGCCACCACCGACGACGGCGTGCGCCTGTGGGTGAACGAGCACCTGCTGATCGACAACTGGCGCGACCAGGCCCTCGCATCCCGCTCCGGCACGATTTACCTGGAGGGGGACGTAGCGCTCAAGATGGAGTACTACGAGAACGGCGGCAGCGCCACAGCCAGGCTGAGCTGGGGAAACCTTTCTTCGGCTGACTGGCAGGTCTACTCCAATTCGCACTTCGCTATCACGCTGAAACATCCTGCCAACTGGCAGCCGGTGCCCGGCTACAGCGATCCCGAAGCCGGCGAGAAGTATGCTGGGGCTGACGGCTTCTTCATGCTCAATGCCATGGACGGCGAAAGCATAGATAGCGTCACTGCTGCCGAAGCCTACCATAAACTACAGCCCTACGGCTCCCAGCCAACCATCGAAAGCCTGCAGATTCAAGGCCAGGAAGCCCGGCTCATCCTGCCCTCAGCGGACGCCAGCATGTGGGATCAGTCGGCCCTGATCGTCCGCTACCCCCAGCGTGTGAATGTTGCTGGCCATCCATGCTCGTTCTTCGTGCTCTATGCCGATCAGAACCACGTTCGGGCGATTGGCGAAACGCTGCGGTTCACTGAGAACCCTGCTTCGACCGGCATGGTGATCGTTGATGACAGCGATCCGGGCTTTGTCAAGAACGGCTCGTCCACCGGCTGGCACACCACGGCCGAGGGTTATGGCAGCCACTTGACCTGGACCCGGAACAATGACCGACGACGGGCCAACTACAACTGGGCGCGTTGGTATCCTGAGCTCGCTGCGGGCCGCTACGAGGTCTTCGTCTACATCCCTGAGCGCTACGCCACCACCTCGAAAGCACGCTACTGGGTATCCCACCGCGATGGCTACACTCTGCGCCTGGTGGACCAGTCAGCCAACGGCGGCCGCTGGGCTTCGCTGGGCGCCTACTGGTTTCGTGGCGCCCACGACGAC
>CAZGKH010000116.1:0-3931 GCA_964525665.1 uncultured Anaerolineae bacterium
CGCTGTCAGAGCGCACGGCGGCCGCCTGGCGCTGCCAAAGCTGCGCCAGGCACATTCAGTTCTCGCCAGGCGAGGTGCTGACCGCTTCCAACGGAGCTCTCAACGCCCAGGGAGACTGTTCTCATGGATGCATCTTGAAGATAACGGGCAGGTAGATGCGAAAGCCAGGTTCGCCTGGGAAAGTCCAGGTGACACAGAGACGGCAGGCTGTCCCATGAGGGTTACAATTGGGGGAGCAAACGTAGTCGTTGCTGTTCTGGACGGCCAGGACATAGCTTCCCCCGTGGAGGCCGACGTAGGTGGGGAAGAGGTCCATCTGGCCGATGTACCCTTGCCCATCGTACGAGATGGAGGCGCCCTCCCACCACCACTCCGATTTGTTGTCGCTCCACATCTCCAAGATGGCCTGCGTCACCCGCATGCCTGCTTCGGGAGGGGACAGGGTGAAAGTGCGCCGATGCAGGTGAGTCACCCCGCTCCAGGCTTCTTTCTTGCCCTCCTCATCCCGCAGGCCAATGGGCCTGCAATCGCTGGGCAAGGGAGCCCAATCGGGAGCGGCCCAGAATGTCCACCAAACCTCTGAGGCAGGCTGCCAGGAGCCATCGGGCACGAAGTCCGGTTGATTCCACCCCCAGGGTGCTGGCGGAGAGGTTACTCGCTTCAGTGGGGAATCGGCGGCTGATGTAGTCGCGTACCCAGAGAAGGCTGAGGCATCAATGCGGTAAACGCTAGTCCCAGGGGAACAGCAATAGCACTCCTCCACTGCCGATGGAGTGGAGGTAGGGGTCGGGGTTGGCGTCATGGTAGGCGTGGGCGTCAACGTTGGCGTAGCCGTGTTGGTGGCTGTTGAGGTGGGTGTAGGGGTCGGGGTGTTGGTCACCGTCGGCGTTGGTGTCGGGGCCGGTGCACCAGCGATCTTAATCTCGTAGGTCTTATCGCACCCACCGATCTGTGTGCCAAAGGGCGCTGCCTTGACAAAGTAGGTGCCTATTGCAGAGCACAACCAGACTATCCTCGAGGCTGGAGGATTGGACGGATCATCGTCGTTGTATACCAACTGTGTAGTGCCATCGGTATCGTAGAGGGTGAGAGTCGTATCGTTGCCCGCGCTCAGATTCAGTGTGCTGATGGTATAGATGTAGCCAGCCTCTGCAACGAATTTCACATAGTCTTGGTCATCGGTGGTGTGGAAGTTATGCAATTGGTTCACCCCGTTGACCTCCTTGAATCTGGCCTGCTGCCAGGTGTCATCTGGCTCGTACGCATCAAGGCAAGGGGTTGGCGTGGGTGTGTTCGTCAGGGTAGCTGTGTTTGTCGGAGTTGGGGTGGGGGTAGCAGTGTTTGTGGGCGTTGGCGTGGATGTTGAGGTGGGTGTTGAGGTGCTTGTCGGCGTGGGCGTGATGGTCGGCGTGTTTGTCGCGGTCGCCTGGGTGAGCTGGATGGTCCAGCTTCCGCTTGGACACAAGATGTCGTCAGCGCGCAGGACTGCGACTCCAGGGACTCCTTCGAGATAGAGGGTGATCGGGACCGTATCCCCATCGTACAGTGGGCCTGCTATGAACTTCGGCTCAATCCGCCCCTGATGTCCAGTCACCCACAAGCGGATATTCACGGCAGATTCGTTTTCTTCCTCGACGAACTTGAGCCATCCTTCCAGGCGAACTTCCTCACCTGTAACGGCGATTTCACTAGGGAGGCCCACAAACTCTAACTCCCCAATCGAAGCCATCGCCATTGCCGACCAAGCCCAGAGGAGCCCCAGGGCAACCGCTGCGGTTACTATCAGACCTCTGTTCCTCGCCATGTTTCAAACCCCCTTTCCCCCGACGCAAATCAGGGAGCTAATCCACAGCCCTTTCGGCGAAGTGAAACGTAGGAGGTCGCGGGCGTGTATCTCCGGTGTCCTTAAAAGCGCAAAGCCGCCCCCACTTGCCCAGGAAGCGGCTTTGTGCTATAATATACCCAAGCCTATCCCCTGGGCCATTCAGGAGAAGGTGTCGGGATTACTAGAGCCACGACTCGGTAATCCCTTTTCCATTCACTATTATACACCATACTGGGCCAAACCGCAATAGCGAAAATCCTGAATCCTGACTTCCGAAAATCCTTAATCAGACCAGGTGTGATTAAGGAAAACCCTCAATCTGGTGTAAGGAAAAGCGTAACCCAAACATGCGCGTTTGACGCAGGCGGCTTTTTGCACTATACTATCTCCCGTATTGTCACCTGATTCTTTCCCTCAGATTTGCCGGGGCCAGCTCCTTGGCTGGCCCACCGAAGCCTGGAAGGAGATTGTCCCCAATGTGTAACGATGCCCATTTTCCCAATTGAAATCCGACCAGTTTTGTGATATAATAGCGGACCTGCCGGAGGAGGTGCACCACTTTACTACAAATCTGTGTGAATCTGTGAAAATCTGTGTCCCGAAATTCTTGCCTGCACCAGGTTATTGTAACAAGGAGGCGAACCATGACAACAACGCGCTGTCCTGAGCCTTGTCCTGAGCTCCGTCGAAGGGTTGTCGAAGGGCTACGCTTCTCTGCTAACATCAATACTTTCAACGCTTGCGCCGATCGCTACGTCCTGTCTGGCTACGGTGAGCGGCTGACGACCGAAGAGCTCATCAAAGCTGCCACCCGGGTGGAGGGACTCACCGGGGTGGAAGTAGTCGGGCTGTGGCACGTCAACGACGACAACCTCGAGCAGATGCACCGGCAGATCAAGGACGCCGGACTGGAGGTGACCTGCGTCACTCCCGACATTTGGGCCTCCGGCAAATGGGGCTGGGGCTCCTTTTCTTCCAATGACCCACAGATTCGTCGCGATGCCATCCACGAGGTCAAGAAGTCCATGGAATGGGCGAAGCAACTGAATTGTGAGATTGTAGACCTGTGGTTCGGTCAGGATGGCTACGACTATCCCCTCCAGGCCGACTACCTGGCTGCCTGGGACCGGATCATCGAGGGCACCATCGAGTGCGCCGAGCACGTGCCTGAGGTCAAGCTGGTCATCGAATACAAGCCCAAGGAGCCGCGCACCCACTGTTTCATCGGCACCGTCGGCAAGACCTTGCTCTTGGTCGAGAAAGTGGACAAGCCAAACGTAGGGGCAATGATTGACGTGGGCCATGCCCTGATGGCCTACGAAAGCGCGGCCGAGTCGGCGGCGATGTTGCAGTATTTCGGCCAGAAGCTCTTCTACATGCACTTCAACGACAACTGGCGGTTGTGGGACGACGACATGACTGTCGGCTCGATTCACATCGTTGAGATGCTGGAACTTCTCTACTGGCTGGACCGAATGGATTACAACGGCTGGTATGCCCTCGACATCTTCCCCTATCGAGAGGACGGGGTTCGGGCCGCTACCGAGAGCATCCGCTGGATCAAAGGGCTCTACGGCTTGCTAGGCGAAATCGGGCGCGACCGCATCGGTCAGGTGATTGCCAGCGGCGACGCGATGGAGGCCTCAGCCATGATCCGTGAGGCTCTGCTTGGCTAACGGGCTCGGTCGGAGACCTCGCCCAACGTCGGAGACCTTCGCCCAACGTCGGAGACCTTCGCCCAACGGTGCGACGCACTTCCAAAGTGCGTCGCACCTGAGAATAAGGAGACTGCCATGGTGAAAGAACTGTACGATCCCCGTATGTTCAACTACATGTGGGAGAGCCTGGACCAGGACCGATTTGTCGTCGGCACCTACTATGTCGAAGACACGCTGGAGGATGTGGACTTCATTGACCACCTGGGGCAGGTGCAGCGACTGGCTCTGGAAGGTTCGACCGCCAGTTGGATGGAGGTGAAAGAGGAGACGCCGGAGGTGCGCGAGCGTTTGTCTAGCAAGGTGTTGGGGTATTACGAGATCCCGGCCCCCAGGGGGACTAGAAAGGCCGTTGTGCAATTGGCCTTCCCTATCGCTGCCTGGGACGTGA
>CAZGKH010000116.1:4031-10209 GCA_964525665.1 uncultured Anaerolineae bacterium
GGGACTAGAAAGGCCGTTGTGCAATTGGCCTTCCCTATCGCTGCCTGGGACGTGAACGTCAATATGCCGATGTTGCTCCTCTCCATCTCCGGCAACATCTTCGCCTTCTGCGACAAGGTGCGGATGATGGATCTTTATATCCCCAAATCGGTGGCGGCCAAGTTCAACGGCCCCAAGTTTGGGATTGAGGGGATGCGCGACATTTTAGGCGTCTATGATCGTCCACTTTGCCTGCAAATCATCAAGCCCAAGATGGGCATGACGCCGGAAGGGACGGCTGCTCAGGTTTACCAAAGCGCATTAGGCGGCGCAGACTTGTGCAAAGACGACGAAATGTGTAGTGAACTGGATAACTGCCCCTTCGATGCTCGCCTGGAGGCGGTGTTGAAGGCGCTGGACAAAGCGGAACAAGAGACCGGCGAGAAAACGATCTATCTGGTCAGCATCACGGACGAGTCCAGCCAGGTTCACGAAAAGGCGCGTCGAGCGGTTAAGGCCGGAGCAACCGGCTTGTTGCTGGCCTATTCTGCCGGTCTGTCAACCTTGAAGGATTTGGCCGATGATGCCGAAATCAACGTGCCCATTATGCTGCATCCATCGCACATGTTGGGAATGATTGAGACATTCAGTTGGGTCGTCCTGTCTAAGCTGTGCCGCCTGAGCGGGGCCGACTTGATGCTGTCTCCCTCTTTGTGGTCCAGCCTCCAGACCTGTTCAGTGGAAGAAGAACTGCGCACATCGCAGACGCTGCGAGCGCCCTTCCACAATATCAAGCGCACCTGGCCGATGCCCTCGGCTGGCATGTATCCTGGCTTGGCCGAAGTGCTGATCCAGGAGCATGGCATTGACTTCATCGTGCCGGCCGGGGGTGGTATGCTCGGCCATCCGATGGGCTACAAAGCCGGCGCGATGGCCTGGCGACAGGCGTTCGATGCCGTGCTCTCCGGGATGACCCTGCAACAGGCAGCGGAGAAGTACCCGGAGTTCCGCGCAGCGGCCGAAACGTGGGGCATTCGCCAGCGCCCCAGGACGCCGTGGGGCTACGCTGGCCCGGACTTCCATCCCAAATTCGCGCCAAAAAACCTCTGACGATTGCATATTGCCAGATTTCTGATTATTCATTTCGCAATCTGCGATCCGTAGTCCGCAATGGAATAATCCAAAATGGAACAATCCCCAATCTCCAATCCGAAATCCGAAATCCGAAATGGATTGCTGGACATGTATCGCACCATGCTCACCATCCGTCGTTTCGAAGAGCGGTGCAATTATCTCTACATGCAGGGGCGCATTCCCTCCACGCTTCACCTTTACATCGGTCAGGAGGCGGTTGCCACCGGTGTCTGCGCTCACCTGCGTCCCGACGACTACCTGCTCAGCACCCACCGTCCGCACGGTCACGCCATCGCCAAGGGAGTCGCGCCGCGAGCGATTATGGCCGAGTTGTTCGCCAAAAGCACCGGCTGCTGCAAGGCCAAGGGCGGCTCGATGCACGTCGGTGACATCCAGGTCGGCATGTTCCCGGCCATCGCCATCGTCGGGGCCAACATCCCTATCGCGGCTGGGGTAGGTCTGGCTGCCAAGCGACTGGGCACAGACAGGGTGGCCGTCTGCTTTTTCGGCGAAGGCGCTGCCAACGAGGGCGCATTCCACGAAGGGATGAACATGGCGGCCTTATGGGACCTGCCCGTGATTTACATCTGTGAAAACAACCTGTATGCCGCCTCGACGCCGGTCTCCGTGGCCTTTAAGATTGAGGATATTGCCGACCGCGCCGCCGCCTACGGCATGCCCGGCCTGGTGGTGGACGGCAACGATGTGGAGGCCGTTTACCAGGTCGCGGGTGAGGCGATTACTCGCGCTCGCCGGGGCGAAGGCCCAACGCTTATCGAATGTAAAACGTATCGCCTATGCGGACACTCGCGCAGCGACCCGCGCACCTATCGCTCCAAAGAGGAAGAGGCGATGTGGAAGGCGAAAGACCCCATTCCGCGCCTGGCCGAACGTCTCAAAGAACTGCACCTGGCCACCGACGAAACGCTGGCAGCCATGGAACAGGAGGTGATAGCGCTGGTTGACGAGGCTGTCGCCTTTGCCGAAGAAAGCCCGTCACCGGAGCCCACCGACACACTGAAACACGTTTTCCACTCACCCGAGGATCAGGAGACCTGACATGGCAAAGATGGGCATAGCTGAAGCACTACGCCAGGCCATCCGCGAGGAGATGGCGCGCGATCCCCGCGTTTTCTGCATCGGTGAGGACATCGGAATCGAGGGTGGATTCGGCGGCGCGTTCACCGTCACGCTGGGGCTATCTAAGGAATTCGGCCACGAGCGCATCCTCGACACGCCTATCTCCGAGGCCGGTCTCACCGGTGTGGCCGTTGGAGCGGCCCTGGCAGGGCTGCGTCCCATCGCCGACGTGCAGTACGGTGACTTCTTGTTTTGCGCGATGGATCAACTGGCCAACCAGGCCGCCAAGATGAGATATATGTCGGGCGGCACGGTCAAAGTGCCCATGGTGATGCGGGTGCCAGTCGGCGCAACCAGCCGGGGCGCGCAACACGCCCAGAGCCTGGAAGCTTTCATCATCCACATTCCCGGTCTCAAGGTTGTAGCTCCCTCCACGGCCTACGACGCAAAAGGACTGCTCAAAAGCGCCGTCCGAGATGACAACCCGGTTGTTGTCTTCGAGCACAAACTCCTTTACGGAAGTAAGGGCCCCCGCTCCGAGCGGGGCGCGCTCAGCCCCGTGGGGGAAGTGCCCGACGAGGAGTATCTGGTGCCTATTGGAGAAGGGATTATTCGCCGCGCAGGGACGGACGTTACCATCGTCGGCAAGCTGCTGACGATGTATCGCGCCCTGGCCGCTGCCGAGCAGTTGGCGGAGGAGGGGATCGAGGCCGAGGTGATTGATCCGCGTACGCTGGTGCCGTTGGACAAAGAATTGATCCTGGAATCAGTACGCAAGACCGGCCGACTGGTCATCGTGGAGGAAGACAATCTCACCGGCGGCTGGGCCGCCGACGTCGCTGCCATCGTCGCCGAGGAGGCCCTCTTCTGGCTGGACGCGCCCATCAAGCGGGTGTCAGCACCCGACACGCCGGTTCCCTTCGCCCCGATCATGGAGCAGTTCTACGTGCCCAGCGAAGAGCGGGTTATCCAAGCAGTCAAGTCTCTTTTCTAAGGAGAAACGACCATCCTCCGAAATCCAAAGTGGCACAGCAAAGCTCAAAATCCAAAGTCCAAATCCCATGATTATGAGCTTCTAACTTCTAACTTCTAATCGGATGGTCGGAGGAAGGATGACCCTTCGACAGGCTCAGGACACCGCCTGCCCACCTCGGCTCTGAGGCCCGTCCCCGGGCCGCCCGGGGACGGGCGGATGAGCTATTAGACCAAGGACCACCTGACCACCCGACCGAAAGGGGAGATGATGATGGCCCACTCGCTCAATTTTTTGACCTTCGACCTGGGCGCGGAGAGCGGTCGTGCCATGCTGGGCAAATTCGACGGTGAACGGATTCAGCTCTCAGAGATGAGCCGTTTTCCCAATGGCCCCGTGTACTTGCCAGACGGTATGCACTGGGATGTATTGCGTCTGTGGACAGAGATAAAACAGGGGATGGCCGTGACCGCCCGAGAGCGTGGTGGAGACCTGGCGGGCGTCGGCCTTGACACGTGGGGGGTGGATTTCGGCCTGCTCGACCGGGACGGCGCGCTGGTCTCGAATCCTTATCACTACCGCGACAGCCGAACCGATGGCCTGCTCGATGTGGCCTTCCACCGCGTGCCGCGTGCGGAGATATTCGAGCAGACCGGCATTCAGTTCATGCAGTTCAATAGCCTCTACCAGTTGCTGGCGATGGTCGTCAGCCGCTCGCCAGCCCTCGACGTGGCAGAGACCTTCTTGACCATGCCCGATCTGTTCAACTACTGGCTCACCGGGCGCAAGGTGTGTGAGTTCAGCAATGCCACCACTACCCAGTGCTACAACCCACGCCTCTCCCCCCCTGATGAGGGGGGGGGCGGGGGGGGGTGGGCCATCCCGCTGCTCGAACGGTTGGGCATCCCCACCCACATCTTTCCCGAGATCGTGCCGCCGGGGACTGTCCTGGGCCAATTGTCGCCAGCGGTGGCCGAGGAGGTTGGAGTGAGCGGCCTGCCAGTCATCGCCCCTGCTTGCCACGACACCGGGTCGGCAGTAGCAGCCGTCCCCGCCGAAGGCCTGGACTTCGCCTGGATCAGTTCCGGCACGTGGTCAATCATGGGCGCCGAGTTGCCGGAGCCGGTCATCAACGAGCAAAGCCTGGCTTTCAACTTTACCAACGAAGGGGGCGTCTGCGGCACCTTCCGCTTTTCCAGGAACATCATGGGACTGTGGCTGGTGCAAGAATGCCGGCGCAGATGGGCGCGCCAGGGCGAAGAATTCTCGTATGATGAATTGACGCAGATGGCATCTCAGGCCGCTCCTCTACGATCTGTCGTTGACCCCGACTACAGCGAGTTCCTCAAGCCTGGCGACATGCCGGCCCGCATCCGCGCTTTTTGCCATAGGACGAACCAAGCAATGCCGCAAAGCAAAGGGGCCATCATTCGCTGTGCACTGGAGGGCATTGCGCTCAAATATCGCTGGGTGCTGGAGCGGGTTGAAGAGATGCTGGGTCGCCGTTTGGACCCCATCCACATCGTGGGGGGCGGAACGCAGAACCGGCTGCTGTCCCAGTTTACCGCTGACGCGATCGGCCGCCCGGTGATCACCGGGCCTATCGAGGCCACAGCCACCGGCAATATCATTGTGCAGGCAATGGCGCTGGGGCAAATCGGATCGCTGGAGGAAGGGCGCCAGGTTGTACGAAACTCCTTCGACTTGCTCAGCTACGAGCCGTCCGACCAGCCTGGGTGGGATGAGGCTTACACCCGTCTGCTGGCCTTGATAGAGCAGATTGGCTAGATGCCCGTCGGCCCTATCAATTATCGGCGGAAATTTGTGTTTATGTGCGTTTGGTATCGTTTGCCTATTGACTTTTTTTGAAAAGTGTGGTAAGATGTGATTGTTCGGCGCGCTGCCCGTGGATAAGTCCTTGCTTTCTGCGATCTGCTGAGTCGAACATAGCTCACGGTCATGGTGATGATGGATGAGCCCAGGATTGTTTCTGCAAGAGCGACGAGAACAGATCATTACCCTGCTGGATCAAATAGGGCGTGTATCCGTCACCAATCTTAGCGAACGATTTGGCGTGTCGCAGGCCACCATCCGCACTGATCTGGATGCCCTGGCTGCGCAAGGCTTGCTGGTCCGTACCCACGGGGGAGCCATCGCTCTTGACCGAAGCGACCTCGAACTATCCTTCGACGCCCGCCGCCGCCTGCACTCCTCACAGAAACACCGTATCGGTACCATTGCCGCCTCTATGGTCGAAGATGGTGTAGCCATTGCTCTTGATGCCAGCACCACGGCTCTGGCGTTGGCTAATCAAGTCAAGGGACGCCGCGAACTCACCGTCATCACTAATGGCATCTTCATCGCACTGGCCCTGCTCGACGCGCCGGGTATTACTGTCCTCATGCCCGGTGGCTTTCTACGCCGTGACTCGGTTTCCCTGGTCGGCGCCGAGGGCCACGAATTCATCAAGCAGTTCAACCTTCAGAAAGGCTTTTTTGGCGCCAAGGGACTCACTCTTGAGGAAGGACTGACGGACGTCAATAGCGCTGAGGTAGCCATCAAGCGGGATTTGGTCGCGGAAGCTAAGCAAGTCATCGCCATTGTGGACAGCAGCAAGTGGGGGCGAGTTGGCTTTGCTTCCTTTGCCTCAATTGACCAGGTGGATTACGTTATCACCGACGAAGGCGCGCCGCCCGATATGGTGGCCGCGCTCCGAGAAGCTGGTGTAGACGTGATTATCGCTTGAGTATGGAGAACGTCGAGGCCTTCATCGCCGCCGTAAAAAAGCACGGTGGGGTGACTACTCAGGCTGTCATTGCGAGCAAAGCGAAGCAATCTCCAATGCGCGAGTGGGGGATTGCTTCGGCGGAAAAGCGCCGCCTACTAAGAAACAAAGCACGGCAGTGTCATTGCGAGCGGTTTTTGCGAAGCAATCTCCACCTCGCGAATTGGGGATTGCTTCGGCGGAAAAGCGCCGCCTCGCGATGACACTTGGAGTTTCTGCCCTTATGA
>CAZGKH010000117.1:0-10004 GCA_964525665.1 uncultured Anaerolineae bacterium
AATGCTGGTGTTCAGTCTGGTAGACGGCGATTCTATGTTCATTCACCTGATGATGGGGGGCGAACTGCTCCTCTCGCCGCCCTTCACCGGCCAGCCCCACGACGTTTGCCTGGAGCTGAAGTTCACCGAAGGAGGTTGTCTGACCCTGGGCCAGGTAAGGCTCAAATATGTACACTTGTTGCCCACAGCCGAGGTAGACGATTGGCCGACCGTGGTCAAGCTGGGCGTTGATCCCCTGGATGAGGGCTTCACCGTTGATCTGTTGCGGGAGATTCTGGCCAGGAAGCGGGGAGCGATCAAAGCGGCTCTGATGGATCAGGCTGTTATCGCTGGCTTGGGCAATGTTTACACTGACGAGATCCTTTTCCGGGCGAGGCTGCATCCCCAACGCCGCGCTTCGGAGTTGAGCGAAGGGGAGATAGAGCAATTGCATGTCAGCATCGTGGCGGAGCTACAGCGGGGGCTGGAGATGGGCGGTTCGTCGGAGATGGCCTTCGTTCACCTGGACGGGAGCGTGGGCTTGTACCAAGAGAGCTTTCAGGTCAAGGGACGCAGGGGAAAGCCCTGCTTCGTCTGCGCCACACCCATCGAGAGAGTCAAGGTAAGCGGGCGGGGGGCCTATTTCTGTCCCCGCTGCCAGGCATCATAAATCTTCGTCTTAAGGTTGGGCGAAGGTCTCCCGACCGAGCTCCTCCTGCCTCGGGCAGAGACCTTAGGCAAACGAGGGTCGGGCACCTTATCAATCCTCGTCTTCGTCGAATTCCTCCCAATCGTCTTCCTCGTACAGATCGGCCAGTTGGCCACTGTACAGGTACCATTCCTCCAAAGCGGCCTCTGCCGTCTCCTGGATTTCGTCGTCTTTGCCAAAGTAGGCCAAGTCATCTAAGCGCTCGAAAGCTCCTTCCCAACCGGTTTGCCCCATAGCCCAGATGGCTTCCAACTTCACATCCCGGTCTTCAGAGTAGGTCAGCCGCCACAGGTCTTTGCCGGCGCCGTCTAAGCCGGCTTCCCCCGCAGCCCTGATGGCCTCGAGTTGCAGTTCTCTCACCGGACTGTGCAGCTCATCTAAGATGGTATCATGCCAACGGACGTTGCCGTTGCGACCCATGGCGAAGACAGCGCTCATCTTCATCTGGAGATTATAGCACCGTTCATGTTTTCCGTCCAGTCGGTAGTCGCTGCCAAAGATACGGGCTCAGGAAACCGGCCAGGGCATCGGCTCCCGAAGTGGCTCCTGAGGACAGGATACGCTTGACTGCCCGCTGTATTTCTATGGCTTCCCCTCTCGCTAGCTCTGCCAGCAACTCATGCCAGTTTTCTCCGAACAGACCCTCTTTGGCGGTGTGCAGGAAGGCATTGCTGAGGAGGGTAGTCCTGCTCTCTGTCGCTTCGAGGATGATCTGGCAGACCTCCCCGGGCGATAATCCGCCATTCTCCAATAAGCCAGGCCAGACCCGAAGCCCGGCCATAAGCCCTACCAGATAGTCATCCCCTGCCGGAGTCAAGCCCGGCCCCAAACCGGCCAGTAGCGCCGCGCTTTCGAGGATGCCTGACCAGTTGCCATCTTGCAGCGCCTGCAGCAGTCCCTTGATCCCCGCCTGCGCTGTTGTCAAGAAAGCCAGATTGTGTGGTGAACAAGTTAGGCCCTCACGCGCTTCTGGCTTTTTTCCTTCACCCAGAATCAGGCCAAGTAGCCCCTGGTCAATGCCGTTTTGGGTTAGCCAATGGCACAACTTGGCCAAGTTGCGTTCCAACCTTCTCCGCTGGGTTGTCAAACAACCCCAATTCACTTCGGGCCTCCACAACTGTGCCTCGTCCAACAAGACAACCAGGGAATCGCCCAAAACGAGTTGGGCGTCGGAAAAGGCTGCGGCCAATCCGGGTTTTACTTGCTCAAGAACTTCGATTTCCTCGATCACAATGTTCAGCGGGCCGTTTCCGATGGATGGGCTAACCAGAACGACTATCTTCCCCTCGGAGGTCATCAGGTTGCAGGCACGGGGGTAGTTGGCGAGTACCTGGCCTGTCAAGCTATCTCTTCTCAGCATATCGAAAACAGGCCGGCTGATTGACAGCGCTTTCATCTGTTGGCTTTTCATCATTGTCACTCCGCCCAATAATCCCTACTTTTCTGGATCGTATCCATTATAACACACCCTATGCAGTGGAGCAAGAAGTCAAGTTCAGCAGTCTATTTGTTGCGTTTTCATCTAAGGTCTGGTATAATAGCTTGAAGGTTAGCCAGAGGCTTCGCCGGAGAGTGCTAGACGGGCGAAGCCTGCTTGTCGTTTGAGCATCATAAGATCAACAAAACAGGAGTGGAAATTCACAAATGCAAAATACCCAATACCCAATATCAAGTACCAAACTGCTCCCTCCTTACGGCGGCCACCTGGTAGATTTGCTGGTTCCGGCCGAAGAGGTCGCTGAACTCAAGGCTCATGCCAGCAAGCTGCCCTCCTTGCAGCTCTCGGCGAGGGCGGAGTGCGACTTGGAGTTACTGGCGGTGGGGGCGTTTTCCCCGCTGGACCGCTTCATGGGCCAGGATGATCACCAGCATGTGCTAGACGAGATGCGGCTGACCAGCGGCCACATCTTTCCCATCCCGGTGACGCTGCCAGTGAAGCTCGGCCCGGCGATTCGCCTTGATCAGGATGTCGCTCTGCGCAACGCCAAAAACGAATTGCTGGCGGTGATGACCATTGAAGAGATCTACGAGTGGGATCAGGACGAGGTGGCGCAGAAGGTCTTTGGCTCGCTGGATCTGCGCCATCCGCTGGTGGCGGAGATGCACCGTTGGGGACGGCTCAATATCTCCGGTCGCCTACGGGTGTTGCAACTGCCGCGCCACTATGACTTCCAGGCCCTACGCCTGACACCGGCCCAGACACGGGCTCGGCTGGAGAGCTTTGGCTACCAAAACGTGGTTGCCTTCCAAACGCGCAACCCGCTCCACCGCGTACACGAGGAACTCACTAAGCGGGCGGTCGAAGAGGTGGATGGTGTGTTGTTGCTCCATCCGGTTGTAGGTATGACCAGGCCGGGTGACGTGGATCATTTCACCCGCGTGCGCACTTATAAGGCGCTGGCGGCTAACCATTATGACCCCGACCGCATCCTGCTGGCCCTGCTGCCCCTGGCCATGCGGCTGGCCGGCCCCCGCGAGGCGCTGTGGCACGCGCTCATCCGGCGCAACTACGGAGCTAACCATTTGATCGTGGGGCGAGATCACGCCGGCCCCGGCAAGGATTCGACAGGTAAACCTTTCTACGGTCCCTACGACGCTCAGGAGTTGGTGAAACAGCACAGCGAGGAACTGGGGGTAGGGTTAGTGCCCTTCCGTATGCTGGTCTATCTGCCGGACGAGGATCGCTACGAGGAGGCCTCCAAGGTGCCGGCCGGGGCGCGGACCGCGGCTATCTCCGGCACTCAGGTGCGGGAGGAGTATCTGAACAACGGACGAGCGTTGCCCTCCTGGTTTACCCGGCCAGAAGTGGCGGAGATCCTGGTCGAGACCTACCCGCCGCGCCACAAGCAGGGGGTCTGCATTTGGTTCACCGGGCTCAGCGGGGCGGGCAAGTCCACCACGGCCGAGGTGCTGACGGTTTTGTTGCAGGAGCATGGCCGCCAGGTGACGCTGCTGGATGGCGACGTGGTGCGCACTCATCTGTCAAAAGGGTTGGGGTTCAGCAAAGAGGACCGGGATACCAATATCCGGCGGATCGGCTTCGTGGCGTCCGAGATTGTGCGCCACGGCGGCACAGCGGTATGTGCGGCGGTGAGTCCCTATCGGGCCACGCGCAACGATGTGCGGAACATGGTCGGCAAGGGTCATTACGTCGAAGTGTTTGTAGACACACCACTGGAGGTCTGCGAGCAGCGGGATGCCAAGGGACTGTACGCCAAAGCGCGGCGAGGGGAGATCAAGGGTTTCACGGGGATTGATGATCCATACGAGTCGCCCCGCCACGCTGAGATCGTGCTCGATACGGTGAACTGCGCGGCCGAGGATAACGCCCACCTAATCCTCGATTGCTTGATTGAGCGAGGCTTTATCCGTAGTCCGGTGGTGGCCGGGGATGACAGCTAGCATCAGTAATCACGGTCGCTCGCGGCGGATTGCCGAATCCGCCGCTAAACCGCTGGATCTGGCGATCTAGCGGGAGCAAATTGTGATGTATTGAGTATGGATGGTCGTATTGGAGGAGGGTACACATGCAGACCGGAGACATGACGTTTCAGCAGGTGTTAGACACTGTAGAGATGCTATCGCCAGGCGAGCAGGTGGAATTGATTGAGATTATAAGTCGTCGTCTGATGGAACGACGGCGCTCCGAAGCGGCGGCCGATATCCGCGAAGCCCGCGCCGATTATCGGGCTGACGAGCCAACATCGTTGGCACAGCGTCAGGGTGCGGCGGCTGACGTAATGGAGGAATCGCTGCGTCGCCAGTTGCTGGAGGTACTCCTGGCACCAGCGGAGCCGCGCAAGATGACGCGTCACCTTGTGACGTACGAGGAGTTCCTGGCCTGGGCCGACGAGGATACCTTGGCAGAATGGGTAAATGGGGAGGTGGTAATGTACAGCCCTGCTAGTGACAGGCATCAAGACATTTCCGGCTTTCTGGAAAGTGTGTTGCGCTCTTTTGTGGAGGTGCGTCAACTGGGTATAGTGCGCAGCGCGCCGTTTCAGATGAAACTGGAGCACGGCCGGGAGCCTGACCTGCTCTTTGTGGCCAAAACCAACCTGGGGCGGCTCAAAGAGACCTACCTGGACGGCCCTGCCGACTTGGCAGTGGAGATCATCTCGCCGGAGAGCCTGGGGCGGGACCGGGGAGAAAAGTTCTACGAGTATGCGCAGGGCGGGGTGCCAGAGTACTGGCTGATTGATCCTCAGACGGAGTGGGTCGAGTTCTACCGGCTGGAAGGAGAACACTACCGCCTGGCTTTCAGCGGAAAAGAAGGCGAGTACCACGCCCTGGTGTTGCCTGGCTTTGTGCTTCGAGTGGAGTGGCTGTGGCAAGAGCCGCTGCCCTCGCCGATTCGCACGCTGGCTGAGATCGTTGGCATGGACTCATCGCTGGCGGAGACCTTTGAGCGAGCGCTGGCTGGGGGATAACATGTTCAAATTCTTGCGCAAACGGAAGCAACCAAAGGTCTTAGTCATCGGCCTGGACTGCGCCGCGCCGGAGTTGGTCTTCGACGCCTGGCGCGACCAATTGCCCAATCTGCGCCGCTTGATGGAGAACGGGACTTATGGCGAGTTGATGTCCTCGATTCCCGCCATCACCGTGCCGGCCTGGAGCTCGATGCTCAGCGGTAAGGACCCGGGTGTGCTGGGCTTCTATGGCTTCCGCAACCGAGCCGATTACTCCTACGACAAGATGACCATTGCCACCGGCGCGGCGATGAAGGAGAAGCGAGTCTGGGACATCCTGGGCGAGGCGGGGAAGCAGGTCATCCTGGTCGGCGTGCCGCAAACCTACCCGATCCGACCGGTCAACGGCTATCTCGTCTCCGGCTTTCTCACCCCGTCGGTGCAAAAGCAGTATACCTACCCCAACGAGTTGCGTTACGAGATCGACCGAGTGCTGGGTGGCGAAGAGTACGATGTGGACGTGCGCCAGTTCCGCACCGAGGACAAGGACTTCTTGCTCCAGCAGATCTACGCCATGAACGAAAAGCAGTTCAAGGTGATGCGCTATTTGATGGAAAACAAGCCCTGGGACTTCTTCATGTTTGTGGATATGGGGGTGGATCGGATTCATCACGGAATGTGGAAATATCACGACACGACCCATCCCAAACACGAGCCGGGCAACAAGTATCAGCACGCCATCCGTGACTATTACATTCATCTCGACCGGCAGATTGGGACGCTGCTGGAGCGAGTGCCCGAGGAGACCATGATCCTGGTCGTCTCGGACCACGGGGTCAAGCCGATGCACGGCGGCATCTGCGTCAACGAGTGGCTGCGCCGAGAGGGGTATCTGGTGCTGCAGGAGGAACCCCAGGGCGAGGGATTGATCCGTTTTGACAAGGTGAAGGTGGACTGGAGCAAGACCAGGGTGTGGGGTTCCGGCGGCTATTACGCCCGCATCTTCATCAACGTGGAGGGGCGCGAGCCACAGGGCACGATCCCGCCTGCGGGGTACGAGGCATTCCGCAACGAGCTGGCCGACGCGCTCCGCTCCATTCCCGCACCGGACGGGAGCGACATTGGGACGCGGATCTTCAAGCCACAGCAGGTCTACCGGCAGGTGCACAACATCGCTCCCGACCTGATCGTCTATTTCGGCGACCTATCCTGGCGTTCGGTGGGCAGCTTTGGGCACGGGGGCATCTACACTTTTGAGAATGACATCGGGCCGGACGATGCCAATCACGCGGAAAACGGGATGTTCATCCTGACCGACTCGCGGGCGAAAGGCGGCGGCCAGCGAGTGGCTGCCTGTCAGCTCATGGACATCGCGCCAACTGTATTGAAGGCTTTTGGGTTGCCGATTCCGCTGGACATGCAGGGAGCCGTCATCGGAGGTTGAGTGGAACTAGGAAGCAGAATCGAGGTTGATGAGGCAGTCTGTGAGAAGCTCGGCCAGAGATTGGGTGATGTGCAGGTCTTGCCCCAGAAATTCCTGCCAATGGCCTGGACGGAGGAAGAGAGGCGCAGAGAGGCCAACTTTCGGTTCTACCTGGTGGCCTTTTGCCAGCACACCAAGAGCTTGCAGGGAACCATCGAAGGGGAGTGGTGCAGAGGGTGGGACTATCTGGAGAGAGCTTGCCGGAGGGCGATGGCCGAGGCTCCCGATTGTTTCAGTGCGGAGAGCATGAGCCGCATCACTGGCCAGGAGCTACGCCGCATCCTCTCCGATGACTCCGATCCGGCCCACTCCACCCTTGATCGGGTGGAGGAGAGGGTGAGGCAGCTCCGCGACTGCGGCCAACATCTGTCGGCTCAATACGATGGGGACGTGATGAACCTATACCGCCAGGCAGACGGCTACCTGCATGGCGCGCCGGGCATCCTGAAGCTCATGTCCGAGTTCCAGGCCTATAGCGACCCCATTCAAAAGAAGTCTTTCCTTTTCCTGATGTTCGTCAGCCAGGCGGGCGTCTGGGAGATCAAAGACCTGGAGAACCTGAAGGTGGCTGTGGATTACCACATCATGCGCATCGCCCTGCGCAGCGGTATGGTCAGGGTCGGATCTACGCTGGAAAGGGTGCTGAAAGAGCGTGAGGAGGTGGACGCGGCTACGGACATCGAGGTAAGGGGCGCGGTGCAGACGGCCTGCGATCTCCTGGTTCAACATTCAGGACACAGCGTCTTCGAGGTAGACAACATCCTGTGGATGATGGGCCGCAACTGCTGCTTCTACGACCACGAGCCGCTCTGTGGGCCGAACGCTTGCATCAAAGAGGATGGCTGTACCTTCATCCGCAGCATCGTCTACGACTGCCCAGGCAAGTGTCTATTCGATGGTGTGTGCTGGGGTAGCCTGGATGAAGGGTACAGGCAGTTCTGGGAAACAAACCTGTACACCGAGTACTACTGAAGGTTGGCGGCGAATTCCTGGTAGGTTGGTTTTCTGGTCACGTAGATCAAGTGCGAGGGACAGCGGCAATCCGAGGAGCCGAAGCCGGGAACAGGCATCTCACTGCCGGGGAGCAGTTGAGCGGCCAAGGCCCAGAGGCACTCCCGTCTGTCCGGCGAAGCTACGCTCCAGACCTCCACCACTTGGGCGTATTCCAGCAGGTAGTCTATGTGCCAATGGAGCTTCTTGTGGCGGCGACGGTGGCGGGCCAGGCGAGCCTCCAACCCCCCAGAACCCAGCGCGCTGCCCACGTAGAGGTAGTAGCCAGCGGGAAAGGCAAACTTCCCCAGCCTGCCGATGGTAATCTCTTCTCTGCCCTCCAACCGCAAGACCAGGGCGTAGACGCCTTTCGTGGGTTCACTCATTCTACGGGAAGCCTCCGAGTAATCCTCTCAGGTGATCGTTGGAAACAGTTTCCCACGCTGTCCTGAGCTTGCATGCAGCTAGATGAGCCTATTCTACACTGATCCGTCCTGCTTGGCAAGCGAGCCTCAGCAGAGTGGGGTGTGCTGAGCGTCTCACGCAACACACATCACGTTGCCGAAGTTGCCAAGTTGGTTGATTTGTGGTAAGATAAGTGTGAAACGGTAAAACCGCCTGAATCCTCTTGAAAATAGCAGAAAAGATGTAACTGCTCAGGCTGTCATTGCGAGGAGGCGGTTTTTGCCGACGAAGCAATCTCCAATTCGCGGGTTGGGGATTGCTTCGCAAAAAGCGCTCGCAATGACAACATAGGCTGAGCAGTTACCGCTGATTTTTTGATAGAGAGAGAAAAACATGTCAGCTTTCACCACCCGCCCTGTCATCATGGGCACTCGCGGCGTCGTCACCTCTGGGCACTACCTTGCCACTGCTGCTGGCTTTCGCATCATGGAGCAAGGCGGCAACGCCATTGACGCGGCGGCGGCGATGTGCTTCTGCCTCAACCTGTTGGAGCCCCAGAGCAACGGCATCGGCGGCGAGGCGCCCACGCTGATCTATTCGGCAAAGGAAGGGAAAGCCTTTGCCATCAGCGGTCTGGGCTGGTCTCCGAAGGCTTTCACGATTGAATGGTGCCGCGAGCATGGCATTGATCTCATCCCCGGCGATGGCTATCTGCCGGCCTGTGTTCCCGCGGTGGTGGATACATGGGCTGCGGCGCTGGCACGCTTCGGGACGATGGGGTTCTCGCAGGTGCTTCAGCCCGCCATCGAACTGGCGGAGAATGGCTTCCCGGTCTACCAACGCCTGCACGGCAGCCTGGCCGCCAATGTGCACAAATATACTGAACTCTATCCGACCACCGGCGAGCTATACTGCCCCAACGGGCGTGTGCCAGAAGTTGGCGAGGTCTTTCGTAACCCGGACTGGGCCAACGCGCTGAAGTTGATGTGCCAGGCGGAGGCAGCAGCCCAGCACCAGGGCCGTGTCGCCGGCATCGAGGCGGCGCGCGATGTCTTCTACAAAGGCGAAATCGCGGAGCGCATCATTGACTTCATCACCAACAACCCGGTCGAAGACGCCAGCGGCGCCGCCCACACAGGTTTGCTCTCTTACGAAGACATGGCGGGGTGGCATGCCGCCATAGAGGACCCGATGGTCCTGAACTATCGCGGTCTCGACGTGCACAAATGCTCGTCCTGGACGCAAGGGCCGGTTTTCCTCCAGCAGTTGGCGATCCTGGAGGGGTTCGACCTCAGGGCGCTGGGACACAATTCAGCGGACTACCTGCACGTGTTGATTGAGGGCGCAAAACTGGCCTTCGCCGACCGCGAGGCCTACTACGGCGATCCGCTGTTTGACGAGGTGCCTTTTAATGTGCTGCTCTCGAAGGAGTATGCCGCCGCGCGGCGTAGCCTCATCGGCGCGGAGGCATCGCGAGAACTGCGGCCTGGGGATATCGGGCGCGGCATGCCGGCCTACGCGACCTTTGATGTGGCGGAGGACAATCGCTGCGCGCTGAATGTGGCAGAGCGCGAAGTCCGCGACCTGGGCCTGGGACACGCCCACGTCGGCGATACCACCCATCTCGACGCCGTTGACTGCCAAGGCAACATGGTCGCTGCGACGCCCAGCGGCGGCTGGATTGGCACCTCGCCGGTCATCAAGGGCCTGGGGTTTCCGCTTGGCACGCGCGGACAGATGTTCTACCTGAACCCACAGCGACCCAACGCCCTCGCCCCACGCAAACGTCCCCGTGCCACGCTGACGCCTTCGCTGGTTACCAGGGACGGTGAGCCGTTCATGGTCTTCGGCACGCCAGGCGGCGATTGTCAGGACCAATGGACGCTGCAGTTCTTCCTCAACTACGTGGATTTCGGTATGAACATTCAGGAAGCCCTGGATGCGCCGACCGTCCATTCTGCTCATTTCCCCTCGTCCTTCTATCCGCGTGAGGCCTATCCTGGGCGCATGATGGCCGAAGGGCGCATTC
>CAZGKH010000118.1:0-9964 GCA_964525665.1 uncultured Anaerolineae bacterium
AACTGGGGTACGGCGGTTATCGGGAACTGCGAGCCGATCTGCGAGCCGAGTTTCTGGACACGGTCAATCCCGCCGCACGGGTCCGCCGGCGACTGGCCCGCACACAAGAGCTGGCTACTCTCGTTGCTGACGAAGTGGCTGCCCTCCAGGAACTCGTGGGTAGTGTCCCCCAGAGACAACTTGATGATGCTGCTCGTGCACTGGTTGCTGCCCGGCGGATTTTCCTCTTCGCTCAAGGCCACGCGACCTCGCTGGTGGAATATATGGACCGACGCCTCAGACGTTCTGGCTATGACACCGTGGACCTCCGCTATCGGTGCCGTGATCTGGCCGAGCATTTGCTGACGGTGAGTGCGAAGGACGCTTTCCTGGCCTTCGCCTTTCACGTTCGCCCCCCCGGCCTGGAGCTTTTACTCGAACAGGCTCAAAGTGTGGGGGCTTCCACTGTGCTTATCAGTGATACGTTGGGGCCGCTGATCCGCCCGCGTCCGGATATCCTCCTGGCGGCTCGTCGTGGGGCTAAGGAAGAAGCCAATTCCCTGGTGGTACCCATGGCCCTCTGTCACGCCCTGGTGTTGACCATTGCCCGCCTGGACGGTGGCCGGTCCATCGAAGCCCTCGAAAGACTGGCTGGTCTGATACATCGCTACGAACAGGGGAGATAGAACTCACAGTTTTGAACAGGAGGTTACCATGGCCGTAACCGACGTTGTGGGGAAAGCGACACCAACTGCGCGGTGGTTGAGTCGGACCCGTCGGCGGATTACCTCGTTACAGTTCATCCTCAGCGTTCTGCTCCTCATTGCACTGGCATATCTGATCCTGGTTCCCCTTTTCAACCTGGCCTGGGCGACCCTGACCTGGGGCGAAGGCGACCACCGTCTCTCACCGCAGGCTGTGCCGGGCGAATTCACCCTGGCCCACTGGCAGCGCGTCCTGACCGGGCGGCTATCCAAGAAACTGCTCATAGAACCGCTTGGCCACACGCTGGTCGTGGGGCTCAGTGCTTCCGCGCTGGCCCTGCTCGTGGGCGGCGTGCTGGCCTGGTTGGTGACGCGCACTGATCTGCCCGGCCGGGGCTGGCTACGCACGGTGTTGATCCTTCCCTACATGATCCCCTCTTTTGCCCTGGCCCTGGCCTGGACCACGTTGTTCAAGAGCGGCCTGGCCGGCGGACGACCAGGGGTGTTCGAGGTACTGCTGGGCTCCCCGCCGCCCACCTGGTTGTCCTACGGCCCCGTCCCGATGATCATCGCTATGATCGTGCACTATTACCCCTTTACCTTCCTGGTGGTCGCAGGTGCGTTGACTACACTGGACGCCCAACTGGAAGAAGGCGCTGAGCTACTGGGAGCCTCGCGCTGGACGATCCTGAGAACCATCACTTTCCCCCTGGTAACGCCGGCCTTCCTATCCGCCCTGGTACTGACGATTGGCAAAACCATGAGTGCTTTTGCCATACCTGCATTACTGGGCCTGCCGCTACGTTACTACACCCTTTCCACCATGCTTTTCTCCAATATCGGAATTGGGTTGGTGTCCAATGCCTACATCCTGGCGTTGGTCTTGATCGCCCTGGCTTCGCTGATGGTCTATCTGAACAGCCGCCTGCTGGGCACTTCGGCTCGATTCGTGACCATCGGCGGCAAGGGATTCAAGGCCAATCCGGTGCGCCTGGGCCGCTGGCGCGGGGCCTTATTCACCCTGGTCGTGTTCTTTGCCCTGGTGTGGGTCGTGTTGCCCATCGGGTTGCTGGCCGTCCAGTCAGTGATGCAGGTGGAAGGTGTCTACAGCCTGGACAACTTCACCACCTACTTCTGGACCAGCCCCTCCAACCCCAGCATCTTCCCCGATGGTGAGCCCGGTGTGCTGCGTAACGAGGGTATCCAGCGGGCCACCTGGAACAGCCTGCGGCTGGCCGGCAGCAGTGCGCTGATCGGCGCATTGCTGGGAGTGCTCATCGGCTATTTGGTGGTCCGCAGCAGACACGGATGGCTGGCGCGTTTACTGGACCAGATCTCCTATCTGCCCTTCCTGGTTCCTGGCATCGCCTTCGGGGCCATGTACCTGAGCATGTTTGCTGTACCGCGTGGCCCGATCCCGGCCCTCTATGGAACCTTCGCCCTGCTGGTAGTGATCTCCATCGTCAAGAACCTGCCCTATACCACGCGCACTGGCGCCAGCGCGGTGACCCAGATCAGCCAGGAATTGGAAGAAGCGGCTGAACTGCAGGGCGCCTCGTGGCTGGAGCGCTTCCGGCGCATCGTGTTGCCCCTGGCCAGTTCCGGTGTGGTGTCGGGCATGATGATCACCTTCATCACCATCATGCGTGAGCTGTCGGTGATCATCCTCCTCATCACCCCAGCTACCGGCGTCCTGATGACGCTGTCCTATCGCTACGCCGAAGAGGATTACATTCAGCACAGTAACACGCTGGTGCTCATCGTGATCGTGCTGACCATGCTGGGTGAGGTGATCGCCTGGCGGTTGGGGCGCGGCAAACTGGCGACGATGCAGGCGACACAGGAGTGAAACGATTGCGGATTGCGGAATGGAAAGGGTGAGGAGAGCCCATGGATGCAGCTATTGAGATAAGGAATTTGACCAAGCGGTTCGGCAAAGTCGTTGCGGTGGACCAGTTGAGCCTGAACATTGAAGCCGGCGAGTTCCTGGTACTGCTGGGGCCATCGGGCTGTGGCAAGACGACGTTGTTGCGCTGCATTGCCGGCCTGGAGGAGCCCGATGAGGGCGAGATCGTCATCGGCGAGCAGGTTGTCTTTTCCTTCGAACGAGGGATCGTGGTGGCACCAGGGCAGCGCCAGGTGGGCATGGTCTTTCAAAGCTACGCCTTGTGGCCGCACATGACGGTCTACGACAACGTGGGCTACGGCCTGCGGCTGCAAAAGGTCTCGCGGGAAGAGACGCGGCAGCGGGTGGATGACGTGCTGCACGACCTGTCCATGGACGGCCTGGGCGAGCGCTACCCGTTTGAGCTGTCGGGCGGCCAGCAGCAGCGCGTGGCGTTGGCTCGTTTGCTGGCCACCAAGCCGCCGGTCTTCCTCATGGATGAGCCGCTTTCCAATCTGGATGCCCGCCTGCGTATGGACATGCGCTCAGAGCTCAAGCGGCTGCATTTCGACAGCGGCGCGACGACGGTCTACGTCACCCACGATCAAACCGAGGCCCTGACCATGGCCAGCCGGGTGGCCGTGATGCGAGAGGGGCGGCTCCAGCAGGTGGCGACGCCGCTGGAGGTGTATCACCGGCCAGCCAACCTTTTCGTGGCCGAGTTCGTGGGCATGCCGCGCATCAACCTGCTGCCGGCCAGAGTGGCCTGGCACGACGGAAGCCCCTGGCTAGAGACGGAGGCTTTCCGGCTACCAGCGCCCTGGGCGCCTCCACAGAATGACGTGATCGTTGCCGCCAGGCCAGAGGATGTCAGCCTCCTGTTGGAACCGGAGGCGGATGCCGTGCAGTTCCGCGTATACGCGGTCTTGCCGGCAGGCCCGGAGTTACTCATCCACGTCCAACACGATGACACGGCCCTGGTGGTCCGCGAGACCCGCCAACTCGATCTACAGATGGATCAGTCTGTCTGGGTCAAGATAGACCCCTCAGCCATCAACTTGTACGATAAAGCCAGCGGGCGACTCCTGACGCCCGATAGCTCGTGAGACCCTAAGGGTTTTTCATGCTCGAAACCCTTAGGGTCTGACCAAAGTGTCAGGTGGCTAGTGTTTCGATAAGTGTCGTCGGAGGATAAGCAGAGCCGAGGGAGAGGAGGTGGTGATTATCGGCACAAGTGGGACCGTGCTTTCGTGTAAGCCGTTCGACCCTAAACTTCAAGAAAGGAGAGAAGAACCATGAAGCACTTTGCTTTACTTGTCACTCTGCTCACCTTGCTGGCGCTGGCCGCCTGTGCCGCCCCCACTCCGGAAGTGATCGAGAAACAGGTGGTGGTGGAGAAGGTGGTCAAAGAGACTGTCGAGGTCGAGAAAGAGGTCGTCGTCGAGAAAGAAGTGGTGATCACACCCACTCCGGAGCCGGCGGAGTTGGCACGGCTCACGCCAGAGCAGAAGGCCTGGCTGAAGGCCGCACAACTGGGGCCTTTCGCTCCTGAGAAACAGGACTGGGACGCTATCGAGGCGGCCGCCCGGCAAGAGGGGCAGGTGGTGATCTATTCTGTCTCCTCGCGCATCTTCAAACTCCAGGACGAATTCAAAGAGAAGTTCGGTGTCGAGATCGTCGCTTACGACCTGGCTTCGGACGTTCAGTTGGAGAAGCTACGGCGCGAGAACAAGGCCGGCGTCTATGAAGCGGACGTGGTCTTCAACAACGAGACCCCGCTGATCCTCAATGAGTTCCTGCCTCTGGGCATGCTGTGGAACTTCGTGCCGGACAGTGTGGCGCCCTACCTGGAGCCGAACGAGATGGACCCGCTGCTGGTACAGCGTTGGAGCAGCCGCGTGGTGATCTATAACACTGCGCTCAATCCCGAAGGCGCGCCCATTGACAACTTGTGGGACCTCACCCGGGAAGAGTGGAAGGGCAAGGTCTTGATGCCTGATCCCCTGGAGGGCAGCGTCCAGGCCAACGCGATCCAGACCATCCTGCAGCATTCCGACGAGATGGCGGCCGCCTACGAAAAGGAGTTTGGGGAACCGGTGACCTTCTCCGAGGATGTTGTGGAAATTGCCGGGGATCTTCCGATGATTGGAGAGCCTGACGCGGCCATAGAGTGGCTGTATCGCGTGCTCCAGAACGAGCCGGTTTTCCTGGGCTCCACCACCAAGATCGGCAACAACGTCGGCGACGTCAACCAGACGGATGCACCTGTGGGCATCACAACCTTCAGCAAGATCCGCAAGGTGAAGGAAGGAGTCTACGAGTGGGCGCCGGCCTATGACCTGGAACCAGCCTTCGGCGTGTCCTATCCCACCGTGCTGGTCATCGCCGACCGGGCGCCGCATCCTAACGCCGCCAAGCTGCTCATCCGCTACATGGTGGAAGATGGCTACTATCCCTGGAATGAGCCGGGTGACTACGCTGGCCGCAGTGATGTGGTGAAGCAACAGGTGGCCGAATTTGGCATCCCAAGCTTCGAAGAAGCGCGCATGTGGCCCATTGACCAATCGTACGTCTACGACACCAAGTACAGTTTCCTGCAACTGTACCTCGAACTCAAGTAGTCGCGCCTGGCCAAGTCGGCAGGATTCTCAGCAGTCCCTTGCCAACTTGACATGGGCCAGATCGAACAAGGGTGCGACGTACTGCTGAAGTACGTCGCACCTTTGCCTGTCACCAGGAGGACGAATGACAAAGCTGCCCGTTCGGGTGCCAGTTGGTTTCAGAATCATTGCCCATCGCGGTGCATCGGGCTACGCACCGGAGAACACGCTGGCCGCCTTCCGACTGGCCGAGCGCATGGGCGTGACCGAGATCGAGCTTGACGTCCAGTTCTCCAAGGACCGGCAGCTCGTCATTTGCCATGACCAGGTGTTGGACCGCTACGGCTACCCCGGCCTGCGGGTGGCTGATCTCACGCTGGACGAGCTGCTCTCGTTGGATATGGGCTCCTGGTTTTCGCCCTACCTGTACGGCGGCGAGCGGATGCTGGCGTTCGATACGCTGTTGGCCCTGTTCCGTGACCGCTTCACCTATCACGTCGAGATCAAGGTTCCAAGGACCGGGTTAGTCCGGGCGTTGCTCGATGCCATCACCGCCCGCAGGCTGCACAACCACATCATCGTCACGTCTGGCCATTTTGGGGCGCTGGCTGAGGTCAGGGGAATGGCGCCCGACCTGCGGGTAGGGTGGCTGGTCAATGCGGGAGGGTTCACCGCCGAGAACGTAGCGCGGGCGGCAGGCGCCGGGTTCTTCCAGATATGTCCGCCTGCCGCGGAGACAAATGGAGAAATCGTCGCCGCCGCGCATGTCCGTTTGCCTGAGGTGCGAGCCCACACCGTGAAGGGCGTGGCCGAGATGATGCAGGCCGTCGCAGCCGGCTGCGACGGCCTGACCATCAACTGGCCTGACTGGCTGGTTTATGAAGACACAGATCATGAAACTGACAACCGTTCTCTTTGACGCTGGTAATGTGCTCTATCACCGCCCCCGGCGGGGCGCTCGCTTCGCCGCTTTCCTGGCCGAGCAGGGGCTGCCGCCGGTGTCGCGTTCCTATCCCCGATGGGTTGCCCTGAAACGACAGGCTCATGCAGGCAAGATTTCGGAAGAAGAATATCACGACGCCCTGCTTGATCTATGTGGCGTTCACAGCCCCACTACCCGGCACCAAGGGCGCCGCATCCTGCACGATGATGAGCGGGACATCGTGTATTTCGACGGGGTGGCGGAGACTCTCCACCGACTCAAGGCGGCCGGGCTGCGTCTAGGTGTGGTGACCAATACCTCCATCTCGACCAACGAGAAGCTTGACTGGTTCCGCCTGGCAGGGTTTGATTCGGTGTGGGATTCCTTTGCCACATCTTGCGAACTGAAAGTCTGTAAGCCCGATCCCCAAATCTACCTAGTGGCCTTGAACCCACTTGGTGTGCGTCCAGAAGAGGCGATCTTTGTAGGCCACGCGGCGATTGAATTGGAAGGGGCAAAAGCGTTGGGCATGACCACCATCGCTTTCAATCGCGACGACGAAACGGTGACAGCCGATCATATCATTGACAAGTTCCCGGAGCTGCTTGACCTGCTGGCGCTCAGATGTGAGCAATGTACCCAGGTGCCAGGCACTTGTGAATAACCGACTGATTGAGCGAGCTTACATGCCTGGAGGCGCTGTTGCTCCCGAAGAAGCTGCCCAAAGTGCCTGGCACCTGAACGTTTAATGGAGGAAATGCAATGACACGTTATCGCAGGAACTCAAGTAAAACGATCTTGAACATCGTTAGCCTTCTGTTCGCCGTCACCATCGTCGTCGGCCTGGCGCTGAGTTGCAGTCCAGGGCCTACGCCGACGCTTTTGCCTACTCCTACTCTTCCACCACCCCCTACGGTCACTCCCGCGGCAACGGCGACCCCGGTCGCGGACTTGGTGGCCACCCCTATTCCCCTGGGCAGCAGGGACGTGACGAACTTCACCTTTGCCGTTTGCGGTGATGTCCGCCAGGGCGTCGAGGTATATGCCGAACTGCTGCGCCGTGTGGAGGCAGAGGATGTCGCTTTCCTGGTCAACACCGGCGACTTGGTGGAGCGTGGCCGGGAACGCAATTTTCAAGAGTTTGCCGCATTGATGGATACCTTCACGCCCCCCTTCTTCCCTGTGGCGGGCAACCACGACACAGCCGATGGTTTCCTGGATGAATTCTTGCAATACAGCGGCGCCCCGGCCGAGCACTATTCCTTCGACTATGGCCCGGGGCACTTTGTCGTAGTGGATAGTCACCTGGGCGTTCTCTCGACCAGCGAACTGTCCTGGCTGGAAGCCGACCTGGCCGCCAGCGACCGGCTGCTCAAGATGGTCTTTCTTCACCACCCGCCTTTCGATCCTCGTGGCAACGACAGCATCTTCCACGGCGGCAACGACCGCTTCATGGCTTTGATGGAGCAATACGGCGTCTCCTATGTCTTCGCCGGGCATATTCATGCCTATGCCGAGGAAACCCGCAATGGTGTCCACTACATCATCAGCGGAGGGGCTGGCGCGCCGATCAGCCCGGACAACTTCTACCATTACGTTCGCGTCACCGTGGACGGCGCCGACGTCAGCACTGAGGTTGTCAAGATAGAACCACCCGAATGAGAGGAACAACGATGATGCATCAGAAGGCCCAGTTGCTGCGAAAGCTGATGGCGGAAAAAGACCTGATGGTGGGAGTCGGCGCCGGGACGGCCTTGGAAGCCAAACTCATCGAACGGGCCGGCTTCGATTTCGTCTGGTCGAGTGGGTTTGCCATTTCCGCTGCCCATGCCGTGCCCGATGCCAGCTTGCTTTCCATGACCCAGCTCCTGGAAGCGGCCCGCGCCATGAACGAGGTGATTGACATCCCCATCATCGCCGACTGCGACACTGGCTTTGGCAATGCGAACAACGTCATTTACGCGGTCCAACTTTTTGAGGAGGCCGGGGTGGCTGGCGTCAGCATTGAGGACAAGAAGTTCCCCAAGGACACCAGCCTGCTGGCCGGCGGCCGTCAGGAGTTGGTTTCGATTGCTGAATTCACCGGCAAAATCAGGGCCGCGGTAGACGCCCGGCAGAGTAACGATTTCGTCGTTATTGCGCGCGTGGAGGCGCTGATTGCCGGTCTAGGTCAGGAAGCGGCCCTGGAGCGGGCGCACCGCTACGTGGAAGCAGGGGCAGACTGCATCTTGATTCATTCCAAGGTCACGACCCCAGATGAGATCGTGGCCTTTGTGGAAGCCTGGAGTGGCGTGGCCCCCCTGGTGCTGATACCCACCACTTACCCTAGCCTGACGGAACAAACCATCAAGTCGCTGGGTAAAGTCAAGCTGGTTATCTATGCCAACCAACCGCTGCGGACAGCCGTCAAGGCACAGGAGTTGTTGCTAGAGGAGATCAAGAAGGCCGGCGGCATTCACACCATTGACGACATGATGGTCCCGGTCAGCCACGTGTTCGAGCTCCAGGGGGTCCCGCAGATGAAGGAAAACGAAAGGAAGTATCTGCGCTGAAAGGAGCAAGTGCATGGTCCCGAAGCGAATCGGGTTCGTAGGATTCGGGGAGGTGGGATCCACTTTCTCAAAAGCCATGGCGGAGAGGGGCGGGCAGATCCTGGTCTACGATGTCCTTCTCTCCCAGGAAGGCGGAGAAGAGGTGATTCGCAGCCGAATCCAGGCCGATGGAATCCACATTTGCCCTTTGGCCGAGGTGCTGGCGCGCAGTGAGTACGTCCTCTCGACGGTGACTACCCAGGTGGCCAGGGGCGTTGCCAGGATGTGCACCCCTCATCTCCGGCCAGGCCAGGTCTACGTGGACTTGAACTCCACCTCTCCCGCGGTCAAGGTCGAGATCGGCCAGATCATCGCACCTTCCGGAGCCCACTTCGTCGAGGGCGCCATCCTGGGCGCGGTAGGCGCCAGCGGCGCCCAAACGCGCCTGTTACTTGCGGGAGAGAAAGGCGAGGAAGTGGCCGAAACCTTCAACTCACTGGGGCTGAACGCCGCATTCTATTCGCTGGACATCGGCAAGCCTTCCACCTTCAAGATGCTCCGCAGCATCTTCTCCAAGGGGCTGGAGGCGCTGGTACTCGAAATGATGATCGCCGGCAAACGCGGCGGCATTGAGAATGATCTCTGGGCGGACATCACCCAATTCATGGCCGAGAATCCATTTGACCGGGTGGCGGCCAATTGGATCCAGACTCACGCCGTGGCCCACCAACGGCGTTATCACGAAATGGTGCAGGTGATCGAAACCATGCGCGAGATCGAAGTTGAGCCGATCATGACCTCCGCCACCGAAGCCTTCTTCGAACGTTCACTCTCCCTGGGCTTCCATGAGACTTTTAAGCATAAGCCGAAGACTCTTCAGGCAGTCGTTGATTTCATGGAGGCGCGATTTAGGGAAGCAAGTCCGCCTGCCCATGAAGTGGGCGGGCTACGAAGCCACGCCCGGTGAACCGGGCTGGTAAGTGCTGTTGGTGACCTTTCAGCCCTTTTGAAAGGGCGCTGCTTTGTGGCACGGCGATCCTTCGACAGGTTCGGGACGTTGCTTCATCGTCGTGCGGTCTCTCCGATATGACCCTTCCAGCATCGCCCGACCGATACGAGAGCCGCAATTTCCGCCTGGGCGTCCTACACCAGGCCCTTGCCGAACTGGCCAAGACGCTGGCCGATCCCAGCCTGGTGTTGGTGCTCTTGGTCAGGCAATTGGGGGGTTCCAACACGCTGGTGGGCCTGCTGTCCACGATACGCTTTGGCGGCTTTTTTCTGCCCCAATTGTTCGTGGCCGGGCGCATCCAGAACGAGCCCCGCAAGTCCCCCTACTATGTGAA
>CAZGKH010000119.1:0-9900 GCA_964525665.1 uncultured Anaerolineae bacterium
CGACGCAAGCGCTGGCGGTGCAGTCCATGGCCCTACGCCCGTGCCGCGCTGTGCAGGGATTCCGCGCCCTCAACCATGCGGACGGGTGGGACACTTTCGTGGACGCCATGCACCTCATCGAAGCGCCGCAGTTGAACGTCGTCTACGCCGACGTGGAGGACAACATCGGCTACTGGGTCACGGGAAAGGTTCCCATCCGCGCCAACGGGCAGGGCCTGATGCCAGCGTCGGGTTGGACGGGCGAATACGAGTGGGTGGGCACGATCCCCTTTGAGGAAATGCCTCACGCGCTGAACCCTGAGCGGGGCTACATCGTGACCTGCAATCACCGCATCGTTTCAGATGATTACCCCCACTTCCTGGGCGCAGTGTGGATGAACGGCTACCGCGCCCGCCGTATCGTCGAGGTGTTCGACGCTAGAGAGAAGATTACAGCGGAAGACCACGCCAACCTCCACCTGGATTTCACCTCGCTGAGCGGCGCGGACTTCGTCCAGCGCCTGGATGGGCTGACCAGTCAAGACCCCGATGTCAACCTCGCGCTGGAATTACTCCGCCAATGGGCCGGCGTGCTCTCGCCGGATAGCTCCGCCGGGTCTGTTTTCGAGGCGACGATGTATCACCTGGTGCGGGGCGTGCTTGAGCCAGCCCTGGGCGAAGACCTCGCGCTCGACTACCTGGGACGCGGTCCACACCCCCTGCTGCAAGCGACCACCGAGTTCAACGGGCACGCAACGGTCGCCATGCTGGCCATGCTCGATAACCCAGAGTCGTGGTGGATCGAGCAAGCGGGCGGACGGGAGAAGGTGCTGACCGACGCGCTCAGGCAGGCTATCAAGTACCTCCGCCAGGAGTTCGGCCCGGACAGCGGTGCGTGGGCATGGGGCAACCTGCACAAGGCCGTCTTCCCCCACTCGCTGTCGGTGCGGCCGCCGCTGGATCGCGTCTTCGACATTGGGCCGTTTCCCATCGGCGGTGACGCCGACACAGTCTGCCAAACGGCCTATGTTCCCCAAGACCCTTACTACAGCAACTCGTCGTCGCCTTCCTTTCGCCAGATATTCGACATGGGCGACCTGTCGGGCGGATTAGCCTCGTTCCCGCCGGGGCAGTCGGGCCAGGTGAGCAGCCCGCACTACGACGATCTGGTCGGCCCCTGGCTCGAAGGATCATACTTTGCCGTCTTGTGGACGCGGGAGGCTGTCGAAGCTGCCTGTGACGACAAGATGATTTTGGAATAAGAGAGGAAACATAACACTGTGAAGAGCATGGACGATCCCCCAGTCAGAACTACCGCTCTGATTACCGGCGCATCCAGTGGCATCGGTTATGAACTGGCCAGGGTATTTGCACAGAATGGTCACGACCTGGTACTGGTGGCACGAAACAGACAGAGGCTCAGTCAGTTGGCCGATGAGTTGCGGGACGAGCTCGGAATAACAGCCGAGGTCATAGCCAAAGACCTGTCTGTCGCCACCTCCGCCCAAGAGATATTCGACGAACTGCAACAGGAATCCATCCGGATTGACATCTTGGTCAACAATGCCGGTGTGGACGTGTATGGCAACTTCTACGAAACGGATATGACCACAGAGCTACAGATGATTCAGCTCAACTTAGTGGCCCTGACCCAGCTAACCAAGTTGCTGCTGGATGACATGAGAAAACACGGCTACGGCCGAATTCTCAACCTGGGCTCTACAGGCTCATTCGTCCCCACCCCCTTCAATGCTGTCTATTCTGCCACCAAAGCCTACGTGTTGAGCTTTTCGGAAGCCGTTGCCGAAGAACTTGAGGGGAGTGGGGTCATGGTGACAGTCCTGTGTCCTGGAGCCACGAGGACAGAGTTTCAGCAAAGGGCCAACATGGAAGATGTCCGGCTGCTCAGGTTTGGCGCTATGGAGCCTAAGACCGTGGCAGAAATTGGCTATAGCGCTTTGATGGCTGGCAAAGGCATAGTCGTGCCTGGTCTGTTCAACAAAGCACAAGTTCTGGCCACCCGTCTGTTACCGAGAAAGGTGATGGTGAGAATAGCGAAGATGATGTTGAAGGGGATACAATAAGCCCGTTGGGTGCCGCTGGAACGCAGAGAAACTTTGGCAAACGCTGATCCAAATCCCACAGTGTTGGGGGCCAATCACTCAGGATGGAAGACCCAGAACTGCGAATTCTGCCACGATCTACCAGTGGAACACCACACGACATCAACTGTCTGGGATTGCGCTGAGTGTCACGGCGGCAACGGGGCCTGCGATCCAACCGGCGCAGACGTCCCCAGGGAACATTCGGACACAGACACCTGTATCGAGTGCCACCAGGCCATGCATGGCTTCGTGCTGGCCGAGGCTTGTGTCTCCTGTCACTTCGCCGACAGTGGCACCGCTGAATGTACGACAGATGCAACCACGGCCAGCGGCGCCGGTCTGGCTCCAGCCTCGAAGCTGCAATTCAACTGCCTCAACTGGCCAGAGCAAGACATCTCGCGGAACAACCATGCCAGCCTCATGATTTCCATCCCTGAAGGGGAGCCAGCCGTCGACTTCACCCTGCAAGATGTTGACGGCAGAGCCTACACGCTCTCGGACCTATTGAGAACGAAACCGGTTCTGTTAGTACTAGGTAGCTTTACCTGACCGCCCTACCGGAGAAGCGTGCCTTCTCTGAATGAGCTGGCAGCCAAGCCATACAACGGCAATGGAACATACGCCGACGTTGTTCACTTTGTTCACATTTACATCATAGAACCGCATCCCCAGGGCCCGGACCTGAGTCCATATAGCGGGCGAGTGTGGGAAGCGCAGTACAGCACTGTGGGCCAACCAGAGACCCTATACGAACGGATAGCCGTTGCCCAGCAGACCGAAATACTCCTTGAGGGCAACCAGCTACTGCTCATTGATGACCTGACCCCCGGCCGCCTCAACAATCCCGTCTGGTGTACCTACGGGACTGCACCGAACAGCGCGTTCTTGATACGCCAAGACGGCATAATAGACACCGCTCAATCATGGCTAGACACAGCAGAAATGGAGAAAGCGATCAATAACCTGCTGAAATAAAACTGCAAAAAAGGAGGAGAGAACGATGACTGACAAAGAACAATTGTGGACCCTCGTACAAGAAGCCATGCAAGCCTTTGGCCCCTTCTATCGAGAGGCCATGCAGAAGGCGATCCAGGATTCGGCCGTTCCGGACAATTGGTTCGCCTTGAGCCTGGCGCGGGGTAGCGATCCCGCACCTTTCACGGTCGAGCGTTTCCACGCGATGTCCCCCTACACTGCATGGGAGCGATCCGCAGAAACATTGGAGGAGTTTGCTCGACTGGAGATGCTGGAAAGGGTGGGAGGGGACGCCTACCGGCTCACAGACCTGGGGCGCGAAGCAGTGGAAAGCATCTACGGGGCTGCCCATCAAGCTATGGGAGCAATCGAACCGCTCCCGGCCGACGAGCTGAATCAACTCAACGACTTGCTCTACCGTCTTGTACAAGCCACTTTGGAAGCGCGGGAGCCGGAGAACAAATGGGCCATTACCTACAGCCGCTGGACCGATCCCGGCGAGGGCGCGCCTGGCGCAGTCAAGGCAGACCAATACCTGACCGATCTGGTCCGTTTCCGCGATGACGCCCACATCGCCGCCTGGAAACCCTACGGCGTCAGCGGCTATGCCTGGGAAGCGCTGACCTTCGTCTGGCGTGGTGATGCCCACACGGCCGAAGAATTGGCCGAGGAACTCCCCCGCCGTGGCCACTCTGCGGAGGTCTGCGCCGAAGCTCTGGCGGGCCTTGCCAGCCGTGGTTGGGCGGAAGAAACACCAGATGGCTATCAGGTCACAGAAAAAGGCCAGGCTTTGCGCCAGCAAGCTGAGGACGCGACAAACAGCCTCTTCTTCGCGCCGTGGGCATCCCTGAGCGATGATGAGAATGCCCAACTCCACGGGTTGCTGACACAACTGAGGAGCAACCTACAAGAAATGGCCGAGACCGAGGAAGGTAGCGAGTGAGGTGAACAATGGGATTACAGATCTTTCAGGTTGATGCTTTCACAGACAAACCATTTGCGGGTAATCCGGCCGCGGTTTGTATTCTGCCCGCGCCGCGGGATGAAGCCTGGATGCAGAACGTAGCGCGGGAGATGAACCTATCCGAGACTGCCTTCTTGCACCAGCAAAAGGACGGCTTCAATCTGCGCTGGTTCACTCCGGCGGTTGAAGTTGACCTATGTGGTCACGCCACCTTAGCGAGCGCGCATGTTCTATGGGAAGCTGGCTTGCTGGCCCCCCAGGAACAGGCCAGGTTTCACACTCGCAGCGGGTTGCTGGTAGCCACTTGCAGCGAAGACGGCATCGAACTGGACTTTCCGGCTACTCCTGATAAGCCGGCGGATGCATCCCCAGGGCTTGTCGAGGCGTTGGGTGTGGCCCCCGAATACGTCGGCAAGAGCGAGTTCGACTATCTTGTCGAGGTGGATTCGGAGGAAGCTGTGCGCAGCCTCAGACCAGACTTCGCTATGCTGAAGACGCTGACCATTCGGGGTATCATGGT
Source organism: uncultured Anaerolineae bacterium (assembly GCA_964525665.1). Taxonomy (GTDB): domain Bacteria; phylum Chloroflexota; class Anaerolineae; order VGOG01; family VGOG01; genus CAYMKL01. Next base: position 4,544 of record CAZGKH010000119.1, read on the forward strand.
CACCAGCTCTACTGATTCTTCGGAGTATGACTTCGTCTCTCGCTTCTTCGCACCAGGAGCGGGCATTGACGAAGACCCCGTCACAGGTTCGGCCCATTGCTGCCTGGGGCCCTTTTGGAGCCGGCGATTTGGCAAGAACGAGTTCGTAGCCTACCAGGCTTCAGAGCGTGGCGGGGTTGTGCGCGTTCGCGTGGAAGGCCAACGAGTACATCTGGGCGGACAAGCAATCACAGTTCTGCGCGGCGAACTAGTTGCTTAGAGCCTATCCGAAAACTGCTCCCGCACCCGGGGACGGGCCTCAGAGCAGGTTTTCGGATAGGTACTTAGTGAGGAGGAAGTCATGGCAGAGTTCTACCCAATGCCGATGTTCGTCAAACTGCTAGTGCGCGATGTCGCAGCCTCAGCGAAATGGTACAAAGACGCGCTTGGTTTCCGCTCCGTCTATGCCTTGGCAGGAGACTATGGCGCGCAGATGATGAATCATCTACGATTAGGGCGTTACCAGGATTTGATGCTGATTGCCCAGCCGCAGAGCCTGAGCGAATCAACCAAAGGGCAAGGCGTCGTTATCAATCTGACCATTGAGAAAGGCGTAGATGATCTGGCGCAACGGGCCGAATCCGTGGGAGCCAGAATTGAAGGCCCAGCGGAGACGGCTTGGAACACACGGGAGGTGACGGTTTCAGATCCAGATGGCTACGTACTGATGTTTTCGCAGGTCGTTGACGCCGACCGAGCTTTCAGCGACGTGATGCCGCCAAGCGCCAGCTAGCAGTCCCTTCAATGCGATTGGCCTGCTACCTGTACAAGAAGACGAAGGGAGGAATGTCAAACTGAACGCAAAACTGTTACAGTCACTAGAAGAACGAGGGTATCGGGGGCGTGTGGTATCCATCCAGCGCCTCCCTGACTTGCAAGAGGGAATCGAAGCCCACCACAGGCAAGGTCTCTTGGACGAAGCGCTCTTTCGTAACTACCTCAGCGACTTCGTCTTCAGCCCGCCCGACAGCCTGCCAGAGGCCCGGTCTCTGACCGTGGTGGCCGTTCCGGACCCTCAGACCCGCTTCACTTTCACCTGCAATGGGAAGCGAATACCAACTATCGTGCCGCCCACCTACTTGCACTCGCAGAGAAACGACAAGCAAGCCGAAGATGCTCTGGCGGAGATTCTGGCTCCAGTAGGCTACCGGGTGATTCAGGCAAGGCTGCCGAAGAAGCCCCTGGCAGTGCGCAGCGGCCTGGCTGCTTATGGCAAGAACAACATCACCTACGTTCCCGGCATGGGAAGCTTCCATCGGTTGGTGGCCTTCTATTCTGACCTTCCTTGTCAGCAAGACGACTGGCAGGAGCCCCGGATTATGGAACGCTGCGAGAAATGCTCCGCCTGCCTCCGTCACTGTCCGACGGGCGCCATTACCGCTGAACGTTTTCTGCTCCGCGCGGAGCGTTGTATCACGTTTCGCAACGAGGAACCTGGCGATGTACCCTTCCCGGAGTGGTTGGATCCTTCCTGGCACAATTGCCTGGTGGGCTGCCTCCGCTGCCAGAGTATCTGCCCTGAGAACAGAGATTTCGTAGAGTGGATCACGGAGGGAGCGGAATTCTCAGCGGAGGAGACCACCCTTCTTGTGGAGGGGGCCCCGCTCGATCAGCTTCCCGCCGCACTGGTAAAGAAGCTTGAGCAGTCGGACCTGGTTGCACAGCTTGACACACTTCCGCGCAACCTGAAGATTCTTCTCGAGAGAATGGGCACGTGAACGTCAATCAAGTAAGGAAAGGACCTTTCCCTATGACTTCCAAGAAGAAACTCATCGAACAGAAAGATATCCTCGCCGCGCGAGAGGTCATCGCGGGTCGGGTGCATCGCACACCGGTCATGGCGTCATCCTATCTGGGAGGGCAAGCCGGAGTCCAACTACACTTCAAGCTGGAGCTTTTCCAGAAGACGGGCTCCTTCAAGCCTCGTGGCGTCTTGAACAAGCTGCATCACCTGAGCCTGGAGGACAAGCACAAAGGTGTGATCACCCTCTCCGCCGGCAATCACGCCCAGGCATTGGCTTGGGCAGCGACCCAATCCGGCATCTCGTCCACTGTGGTCATGCCGGCCGCCGCCGTGCGCAGTAAGATTGAGGCGACCCGAAGCTACGGCGGAGAGGTCATCCTGACGGAGGGAGACTTGTTGGAGACCTGTCTGACGATCCAGAAGGAGCGTGGTCTGACGCTGGTACACCCTTTTGACGACCCCATGATCATCGCTGGCCAGGGCACCGTCGGGCTGGAGATCCTGGAAGACGTGCCAGAGGTGGATGCCGTGGTCGTCGGCGTTGGTGGGGGCGGGCTGATCTCCGGCATCGCGACTGCCATCAAAGCAGAGAAACCGGAGGTCAAGGTCATCGGCGTTGAGCCAGAGGGGGCTTCGGCCATGACTCAGAGCTTGCAGCGCGGAGAGGTTGTACGCCTGGCCCGGGTTGACACCATTGCCGACGGTCTGGCGGCGCCCTTCGCCGGTCAGCACACGCTGGCCCACGTGCAGGCTTACGTAGATGATCTGGTGATCGTCTCCGATCAGGAGATCGTGGAGGCCATGGGGCTGATCCTGGAACGGTGCAAGGTCGTGGCCGAGCCTGCCGCCGCCTCTACTCTGGCCGCCTTGCTGTCCGGCAAAGTAGACCTGCCGCAAGGGTCCACTGTGGTCTGCGTCCTGAGTGGGGGAAACATTGACCGAGAGCGCCTAAGGGCCCTTTTGTAGTTCTTCCCAGCAGTACTACACCGATCGTGGTGAAGCCCACTACGCCACCGAGCTTTGGGAAGGGGCAGCCACTTTGCTCGCCCAGCTAGACGACAGCCCCGCCTGGCGAGGGGTCACGCGCTACAACCTTGCCTGCCACCACGCCCTTTCGGGCCAGCATGAGAGGGCGATTGGTGAGCTGCGCAAGACCCTCCAGCTCAACCCGGATCTCACAGAATGGTCGAAAGAAGACCCCGACTTCGCCTCAATTCGGGAGCGACCAGATTATCAAGCTCTGTGTATCCGGCACAAAATCACCCGCCCATTGAGTAGCCAGGCCACCTTCCCACACTGGCTTGAAAAAAAGGGAGGCATCGCTATGAGAACGAGAGTACAGAAATGGGGCAACAGCTTGGCCCTACGTATCCCCAAACCTTTCGCGACTGAGATAGGGTTGGAGCGTGATTCGCCGGTTGAGGTATCACTGGCCGATGGAAGGCTAGTCATCGCGCCGGTTGTCGAGCCAGTCTTGACACTCGAATACTTGCTAACGCGAGTAAACGAAGATAACTTGCACGGTGAAATCGAGACTGGCCCTGCGGTAGGGAGAGAGGTGTGGTAAGTCCAATGGCTTAGTGGGGTTGGCGATTCTCTGCCCCATCACAAGTCAAATCAAGGGTTACCCGTTTGAGGTACGGATACCCGGTGAGCTGGCCATCACTGGAGTGATTTTGGCCGACCAAGTCAAGAGCCTGGCTTGGCGAGCCCGCCAAGCCGAGTTCACTGACACACTGCCAACCGAAACGGTAGCAGAGGTGTTGAAAAAGCTCAATACGCTGTTGTCCAGATAGTGGATCTCAGAGGCGCTGGGCAGGCCACGGTTTGGGCAGTCGAAGAACTACGTAGCCATCCGAGGTCTTGGCAGCGTGGAGTATTACGGCAGCCCCACGGTAAAAAAGAGCGTCTCAGGCATTGGGACTGTCACCAACCTGGGCAATCCCTGAGGATGGCCAGAGTAGGACACATTTCCGTAAAAGCGCTTAATCTGGGGGATCATGCGGAAAGACTCCGCGTGATCCCTTGCCGGGCGTCACCTCGCCAGGAAACGGAGGGCGTCATGAGAATCATGCTTCCGGCCAACTACGACCCTGATCTGCTGTCGCATTTGAGGGAACACAACGTCTACGAGATCTACGGGAAGCTCCCCTACGACGTCGTCGGCGGTGGGCGTCCCACCTATATGAGCACGCCACTCAGTCGCCAGACGTTGGCCAGTTACGTCGCCGCCGTCCATCACCACGGCATGGAGTTCAACTATCTCCTCAATGCCGCCTGCCTGGGCAATCAGGAGTGGACCAAGTCCTTTCAGAAGCGGCTCAACAAGCTTCTCGACTGGCTGAGCGACATCGAGGTTGATACCGTCACGGTCGTCCTTCCCTACCTGCTGCAGGTTATCAAACAACGGTATCCGCATTTCAAGGTCAAGGTAGGCATCTATGCTCAGGTGGATACGGTGAAGCGGGCTCAGTACTGGGAAGACCTGGGCGCCGACAGTATGAACCTGGAGTCGTTCTCCATCAACCGCGATTTTGAGAAGCTGGCCCGTATCCGTGAGGCAGTACAATGTGAGCTGATCTTGATCGCCAATCACTTCTGCCAGCCCAACTGCCCCTTTCAGATTCAGCACCAAAACGGCTTCGCCCACGCCTCTGGAACCAATCGCCGCTTTCTGATTGATTATCCCCTCTTGCAGTGCAACTTTCGCCGACTCAGCGACCCCACCCTGCTGATCTCGTCCGGCTGGATTCGCCCTCGAGACCTACACCACTACGAGGCTATGGGCTATCACACCTTCAAACTCATCGAGCGCAACATCCCCTCCGAAGCGCTGCTGAAGCGCGCCAAGGCTTACGCCCAGCACCGATTCGACGGCAACCTGGCCGAGCTGCTCTTCTCCTGGGGATTCAAGAGCCATCCCCCCCGCTTCAGTTGGCTCCACTTCCTGCGCACCTTTGGCCTGTGGCACATTCATCCAGCCCGATACGGCCTGGTGAAGAAGTTCTTCCAGTTGCAAGGCATCTTCTTCACCTCCAGCCAAGAGCAATTGCCCGTTGTCATTGACTCAGCGGCCATCCCAGACGATTTCATCGAGCACTTCAAATCCGGCGATTGCTGCGACCTTGACTGCGCTCAATGCAAGTATTGCACCGCTATCGCCGAAAAGGCCGTCAGGATTGACGCCGATTTCCTGGCGGACGTCCTGCCCTTGTATGAGGAAATCGAGAATGTCCTGGTCAGTGGGGAATTCTGGCGTGTCGCTCCCCAAGTTCGAGTCAGGAACCAGTCAATGTCAGTAAAGACCTGACAGGTTTCGCAACCCTCGGAAACCTGTCAGGTCTTAGAAAGGGGTTGGCCCACCCGAAAGCGTCTGCGCGAGCTCGACATGGAGGATGTGTACGAGCCTATGGTGGCCGGAGCGTGAATGTCCGTCTAACATCCCAAACGAGGTGGTTATGTGGACAGGTGTCCACAGAGCAGCACAGACGCGTTCCAGACAAGCCAGCTAATACACTTTGGAGGTCTATGTGAACTATGATTAACGACAAAGAAGCACCAGCTTGCATTCCTG
>CAZGKH010000120.1:0-9890 GCA_964525665.1 uncultured Anaerolineae bacterium
GGCTCGCCCGCCAGAGCTTGAGGCGCAGGAAGGTGGTGCCGCTTTGGGTGTTGAACAGGGAAGCTAGTCGCTCCGTGCCGATGAGGGGTAGCAGGCTCAGGGCAATCGCCAGGATGACAAGCAATGATATCAACAGGACTCTTCTCCCCCGCATCAGGCCGAGAAAGAGGAAAGCGGCCGGTAAGCCCAGCAGCCAAGCTCCGCGAGAATAGGTCAGATAGAGGCAGAGGGCGACGGGCAGCGCGATCACACCGTAGATGACTCGCCGCCGCAGCGAGCCACCAAACAGGGCGACAGCCGTCAGGATGGGCACGATCCGCCCCAGAAAGAGGCCCAGGTTGTTGGGCGAACCGTAGACGCCGTGAATGCGGCGCACCCCCTCGGCGGTGATGATGTCACTGGTGAAGAAGTATTGATAGAGGCCGATGAGGGAGACAATGGCCGCAGCTAGAATCAGGGCCCCAACGATGCGCCAAAGCTGGCGTTTCTCCAAGGGGGTGACTCTCAACAGAAAGTAGAACAGGGCCGACTCGAAGACGACCACCCGGAACTCCCGCATAGCCACCCCGAAGTTGTCGGCCCATAACAGCGATGCAGCGGCAGCGGCGACGAAGAAAACCACAGCCCAGTCAAGACCTCTTAATTGACCAATGACCAATGACCAATGACCAACTTCCAATCTCCAGTATCCAATATCCAATATCCAACGCAGCAGCCAGGCGGCGAGGCAGAGCAGAATCAGGATCTCAACTGTCGAGAGGGCCATACCCAAAACGTGTTTGGGGTAGAGGTAGAAAGGAATGGAGAAGGCTACTAAAGCCAGGCCGATGTCTAGGCGCAGGAAGATGGAGATGGCCAGTAGAGCCAGAGACGGGAGGCTCACAAAGGGCCAGGGGGAGAAGTAGAAGACCAGAGCGACGGCAAGGGTCATGGTCAACTGGAGGCTCTCGGGCAAAGCATGATAACGGCCCGCGAATTGCTTTAGCAGGCAGCAGGCAGCAGGTACCAGGTGGCGGCTGGCGGCCAATTGCTTGCTGGTGATGATGAGAAGCACAATGGCGCAGATTCCCAGCAGCGCCCATGCCAGCCGATAGGGGAACTGGTTCGACTCGCGGAGCACGGTCCAGCCGACGATGGCCCACTGTCCCCAACCCCCCTCTGCCACTAGTTCAGCTTCGTGCACCTCGTCGGCCAGGCCCGATGCCAGGGTGACGGTCTCCGTGCGATAGAGAGGATCGTGGAGGACGAGGTAGGAACGGCCCTGGTTATCCCGAGGCAGGCGATTGGCTGGCTTTCCATCAACAGTCACGTAGAGGATACCCCAGAAGTCGCCCCGCCGTACGGTCAGATCAAGGCGCGTGCCCTTGAAGGAAATGAGCAGTCTGTCGCCGCTCTTGCCGATGTCGGCCCCCTGGGGCGAGAGACGCCAATCGCCCAGATAGCGCGCCGCGTAATAATCGGCTGGATAGCGGCCAGGATAGGCTATGGGCGGAGCGGTGGCCATCTCCCGCAATTGTTTATAAACAGGGCGCGGGTTCCATTGCTCGTCCACCAGGGCGAAGCCCCAGTGAGGGTCGTCGGGGGGCGCATCTGGCTGGAAATAGGCCACGGCCAGGACTTCTAACCAGGGCCACTCGTTGCGAGCTCGCTCAATGGCTGCCGCCGTCTGCTGAGCTTGCTTCTCCTCGCTCACTTGCCCCCAGATGGAGGGTGGGCCTTGCCAATCTGGAGGCAGGGCGTTCCAACCGAACTCCACTGCCCAGATGGCCTTGTCTTCGTCGCCGCTGGCGACCATGACATCCCGCACCAATTGGGCACGAGAGAAATTGAGGATTCCCACGTCAACCCGACGATCATCTGGCCCCGTGTAGAAGCCGTAGGGCTTGATGGCCACTAAGTCGAAGTAATCAGCGGCGCCGGCGGCGTACAAGCCTTGCAGGAAAGCCGCCTCGTTCAGGTTGAGAGGGCCACTCTCGGTACTGGGGGCCAAGCCAGCCGTCAAAACGAAGGAAGAGGGATCAGCAGTTTTGACCTGGATGTAGCCCTCCCGTAGCAGGCGGGAGTAGTCAGTTGGGTCTACATAAGCATTGGCCCAATGGGAGCTGAGGTTCGGCTCATCCCAGATCTGATAATAGTCAATCTCCTCTCGATATCGCTTGGCAAAGGCTTGGGCAAAGCGGCCGAAGTTGGCCATCTCTTGCGGGGGGGAATGGCGGTTCGCCGCTTCTGGATTACGTTGAGCCCATCCGGGCGAGGTGTCTAGCACGGCGATTAGGCTTAGGTTGTGTTCCCGAACTGCAACCACAACTCTGTCCCAGGTAGCCCAATCGTATTGACCGGCTTGGGCTTCGATGTCGGCCCAGGGGAAGGTTTGGCGCACCCACTGGAATCCGCCGGCCTCGATCAGAGCCAAAGCCTGCTCCAATTCTGCTTCGTTGTACTGCTCCAGGGCGACATTCACACCAAAGGGGTTCACGGCCGTTTGAGGTATGTTCGCGGGAAAACCGTCGCTCTGCTTCGCCCAGACGATGAAAGCCAAGAAAGCGACTATGATCAGACCCAGAGCGCAGAGGATTATACCCAGGGCTGGTCTCCAGTCCTGGCCTGTGGAATGTGAACTTTGGTTGTTGCCTGCTGTCTCGACCGGCGGAGTTCGGGCCATCGTCTCTATCCTCGTCCATAATCCTACCATAAACTGCCTTTATCCGCAAACGGCGCTGCTTGACGAGAAACGAAAAATGCGCTACAATATCGTTGGATAGAGATGAGTGGGGACCAGCTTGAGCACACGATAGGGAGACCATCTAATGACTGTGCATGATGCTACCATCGCCAGAATTCAACAAGGAAAGGCTCTGGCCACGATTCTGGGGCTGTAGAAGGCTCAGCACTTCAACAGTCCGCAAAAAGTCAAAGGAAGCGAGGAGGAAAACATGGAGCAAATTGAACTCAAAACGCAGAAGAGAACAATGCTTGGCAAAAAGGTGAAAAACCTGCGACGGGAAGGACTCATTCCCGCCGTGTTGTATGGCCGCGAGGCCGACTCGATTCCCCTCCAAGTTGAAGAACTGGATTTGAATCGTGTTCTGGCACAGGCTGGGGAGCATCGGCTGATCGCCTTGAAAATCGGCAAGTCTAGAAAACCCCAAATGGTCTTGACCAGGGATGTGCAACGGGATGTGATCACCCTTAGGCCCATCCACGTTGATTTCTACGTTGTGGTTATGACGGAGAAGCTCACTACAGAAGTGCCTTTGGTCTTGGTCGGAGAAGCGCCAGCGATGATTCAAGAAGGGGCCATGGTGTTGCAGAACCTCGACGAGGTAGAGATAGAGTGCCTGCCCGGTGATTTGCCCGAGGCCATCGAGGTTGATCTGAGCTCGTTGGAGGAGATTGATCAGGCCATCCACGTCAAAGATCTCAAGGTGCCACCTGCTGTGGAAATCCTGACCGACGCCGAGGAGATAGTGGCCAAGGTTGGCTGGGCTGCTGCCGAAGAGGTAGAGGTAGAGGAAGCGGCGCCAGTTGCGCCGGAGGAGGTGGAGGTCATCGCTAAGGGCAAGGAAGAGGAGCCTGAAGAAGAATAGACCGGTCTATCCACGAGAAAAGAGGTGAGGGTATGCCCTCACCTCTTTTGGTTACGCTCAGTATAAACGGTTCTACAGCCTGGCCATAGCTGCCTCGATCCTGTTCAGGGCCTTCTTGATGTTCTCCACCGAGTTAGCATAAGAGAAGCGGAGGAAGCCCTCGCCGTACTCGCCGAAGGACGTGCCGGCCAGGGAGGCGACGCCAGCTTCGTTGAGCAGGAAATCCCGCATTTCCCGGGAACTCCTACCTGTGCTCTCAATGTTGGGGAAGACGTAGAAAGCGCCCTTGGGTCTCAGGCAGCGGAAGCCGGTGATCTGGTTGAGGCCGTCAACGATGACGTCCCGCCGTTGGCGGAAAGCCTCGACCATCTTCTTTGGCTATTCGTCGTACATAAACGTCGGTTCTTCGTAGCGTCTAGGCTTCTTCTTTCTGAGAAACTCCTTCAGCACCTCGTTCTTGGCCTCCAACGACATCCCCTCTGCCTTCAACACCGACAGCGGGAAGTTGATCCGCAAAGCTCTGCCCTCGACGACGATGTGCCTCGTTATTCCAGAGGGTATTCTTATTCCGCTTTCTATGTTCTCGCTGGTGGCAAGCCTGGCTGCTACCTGCACAACTTGTTGTGGAGTAAACCTTGGAAAAGAGACGACTAGATTGCAGTCATCGTGTTTTTCGAATAGGCCCTTGATCTGCCTTTTAATCTCTCCCTTTTCAGGCGCAAGATTATCGCGCTCTATTCTTCCCTCGTAAGTGCTGACCACCTCGTTCATTAATTCGACTCGTGACTCTAGATCCCCTTTGCTCTTAACTCCGAGGACATTCCCGTTCCGAAAGAAGAGACAGCACAAACCCCCATCCCCTTCCGCTATTAGAGATCTTGCAGCATCCCAGTCCATCGGCAGCGGAACGAGCCCCTTGTTCTGAAGCCGGGAAAGGAAGGAGTCTTTGTTCTGTTGGGTCAAATGGCACCAGGTGCTCAGTTTGACGCTATCTGGATCAAAGTAGTCCACTATCTGTACCAGAATGTGCTGGCAATCGAGTAAGTCCTCTTCTTGAAATATGGTGATCCTATTAGCACCATCCAGGTGAACGTATTTTTCCTCTCCGAGCTTAGCCACAATGGGAGGATCCTGCAATACCCCGGATTCCTCTATTATCTTGGCCAGCTTAGGTGATCTGGTTTTGTCAAAGTGCTCGTGTATGATTATGTCTTTGACGGGCACGATCTTCAATGTTGGGCCTGGTTCGCATCCCTGTGCTCTCATTCTGCCCTCCTCATTGAGTTCGGAAATAGTAGACCAATAGCTCTGCCCAAGCGTTCAGGTGCCAGGCTCTTTCATCGGCTTCTTCAGGAGCAACGGCGCCTCCAGGTCAGGCAAGTTTTCTCAATCGGTCGGCTATTCGCAAGTGCCTGGCACCTTGGTCATTTGCCTCCAAGTCTCTTGCTAAACTCGATCACCTTCTCAGCAACCTCGACGCTCACTCGATGCTGAGCTTCGACGGTCGCTGCCCCGATGTGGGGTGAACCGATCACTTCGTCTAGCTCAAATAGCTTGTTGTCCTGGGCTGGCTCTTCAAGATAGACATCCAAACCTGCCCCTGCTACTTTTCCAGACCTGATCGCTTCGTAGAGGGCGCTTTCGTTGATAGTGCCTCCCCGGGCACAGTTGATAATGCGCACGCCGTCCTTCATCATCTCAAACTGGGGTGCGTCTATCAGGTTGCGCGTCTCATCGGTCAGGGGCAGGTGCATGGAGATGTAATCGGTTCTTTTCAACAGTTCTTCCAGGGAGACGAACTTCATCTCCAGCCCCCTGGGATCGGCGACGTAGGGGTCGTAGGCGACGATGCCCATCTCCATAGCCAGGGCCTTCTTGGCCACCAGCCAGCCGATGCGACCATAGCCCACCAGACCCAGTGTCTTGCCCGCGATCTCGCTGCCGCTGAACTCTTTCTTCTCCCACTTGCCAACCCTCAGTGAGGCTGTGGTCTGTGGAAGACGGCGCGCCAGCGAGAACAGATAGCCCACGGTCAGCTCAGCCACGGCGTTGGTGCTGGCGGCGGGGGTGTTCATGACCTCGATCCCCTTGGATCTGGCGTATTCGACGTCAATGTTGTCCAGCCCCACGCCGGCGCGAACGATCAGCTTAAGATTCTCGGCCGCCTCGATGAGCGGCTTCCGCACCTTGGTCGCGCTGCGGACGACGATGACGTCGTAGCCGCCGATGATTCTCTCTAGCTCCTCTGAGGCCAGGCCGGTGTTGACATCCACTTCGATGCCAGCCCGTCGCATCATTTCCACACCTTTGTCGGCGATAGAATCGCTAACTATGACTCGCATTGTCAAAGCACCTCCATCATTGATTTGCTATCTGACACCTTCAAGGCTTTGTCGTGAAATGTGTTTCCACATCGGACAGGAACTCTTCGAAGCGGACGGGAGCGCAGGGCAAGTGCTGATCCGGATCGTGGAAGGGGTGCCTATGCCAGCCCATCCTGGCATTATCTACGCCGTAGAGCCGGTACCCTCCTTCCACCAGCGCAAAAGCCACTTTGCCGGTCGGCACGTTGTAGAAGACGTTGATGAACGTATGGGCAATGGTCAGATGCACCCTAACACTGAGGATGTCGACGTCTACCATGCGTTCCTCTATGTGGCTGACCAGGGGAGAACGGTTGCAGGCGTGTTGCAGCTCATGCAGCAGTTGCGTTGTCGTCACGGCAGCCATGCGAAGCTCTCCGTCAACCGCTTGCGGCGCGTGACCAGTGACTCCCATTCCAGGTAGTCCCACTCCGCTTGATAGGCATAGTGTTCCTCCCGATCTTCAGTCTCCCATATTTGCCTGTACGTTTCGAAGGGCATACCGTATTTCTTTTCGTACCGACGTAGGGCGGCATCAATCTCGGCCAGTTTTTGGCGTGCGTAGTCACGCATCATCAGCGTCAGCGCCACGTCGGTGCGCGCCTCTCCTGTCAATTCTGTGAGAGCCTGCCTGGTTTCCTTGGGCAATACTACTGTCGTCTCAGTCATGTTATTGCACCTCCCGGTCGGACTCGACTATAGATTCCAGATATCCTCGATCAGACCCGTGAGCCAGCGCATGTCGGCCAGGGTGAGGTCGCCCATGTGGGCGATGCGAAAGATCTTCCCCCTCAGTTCACCGTAGCCGTCGCCGATGACGGCCCCGTGTTGGGCCAGGGCCTGGTTCAGCTCGGGCACGCTGAGGCCTTGGGTGTTTGCGATGGTGGTGAGGGTGTTGGAGAGGTAGCGCTCGTTGGCGTAGAGGGCGAAGTTCCGGCGGGCCCAATCGCGGGTGAACTCAGCCATGTCAATGTGGCGTTGAAAACGGGCATCCAGCCCCTCAGCCAGGATGTCGTCCATCTGCTTGTTCAGGGCGAAGAGGTGGCTGATGCTCGGCGTGGCCGGGGTTTGGCTCCTGTGGTAGTATTTGAGCATTACGTGGAAGTCGAAGTACCAGCCTCGGTTCTTCACCTCTTTGGCTCGATCCAGGGCCTTCTGGCTGACGGAGCACACGGTGAGGCCAGGCGGCAGGGCGAAGGCTTTCTGCACCCCGGCGATGCAGACGTCTATGCCCAGCCTGTCCACCTCGATCTTGGCTCCAGCCATGGAGCTGACCGCGTCCAGCAGCCAGCAGACGTCGGGGTATTTCTTCATGACCTCGGCAAGTTCGTAGATGGGATTCATCACGCCAGTAGAGGTCTCATTGTGGGTCACGGTGATGGCGTCGTACTGGCCGCTGGATAGCTTGGCCTCGAGCAGCTCCGGGGTGACGGCCTGGCCCCAATCTACCTCCAGGACATCGGCCTCCTTGCCATTGGCCAGGACCATGTCGTGCCAGCGGGCGCCGAAGGCTCCGTTGATGGTGCACAGTACTTTCTTGCCATCTCTGACGCAATTCCGCACCGCTCCTTCCATGACGCCCGAAGAGGCAGAGGTAAAAAGGAGTACCACGTTCTCGGTGTAGAGCAGCTTTTGCACTTTGGATGTGGCCTCGGCCTGGAGGTCTGAGTACTCCTTGAAACGATGGCCGATCATCGGCGTGGCCATCGCTTGCAGTACCTCGTCCCTCACGTGGGTTGGCCCAGGGATAAAGAGTTTCTTGTACATCGCTTGCCTCCTCGAATCAGTCTGCTACTCGCTATTATACAACGGACGGCTGGCAGCGTCAAACTCGAATTCCTCGTTGCCTCATTCCTCATTGCCCTGTTCCCCACTCGTGAGATAAGCTGCGAAGTGAGGATACAGGTCTTTGGCATTGGTCACTGCCTCCATATCCAGGCTCAGCTCGCTGGGATACATGATGAAGGGGTAGTCCTGGGGGCCGCCCACCCCGCCGTGGCTGGCCACCTGGTTCTCGAAGCAGACCACCTCTCCATCCTCGCGCCAGGCGCCGAAGACTATGATGTCGCCGCTGTGGGGGAATGAGGCCAACTGGCGCAACTGGTTTGCAGCTAGCTTTGGTTCTGGAAGACAGTGCAGCGGATTCTGACCGCGAACCTCTTCCCCCTCCTTGCTCCCCCCAGATAGGAGGGGGAGAACCAGGGTTCCACCCTTCCCTACGATAACTGCCTCCCCCTCCTCGCGTCCTACTACCAGGCCGATGCCCTCGTGTTCGACCAGCCGGTTGAGCAATTCGGGGTAGATGAGGGCGATCTCGCTCAGGTTCATCGGACGGGGAGTGACGTTGAAATAGACGTGCGACATGGACCCGGAGTTTCGGACAACGATGTCGCCCCTTTTGCTGAGGTCCCAGGGCGTATCCTCGTCCACTTCGGCGGAGCTCAGTGCAGGATCCAAAATCAGCCTCTTGTCCACGAACCGGTAGGCAGCTTGCACCAGGTTTGCGCCGCGCTCGGATAGACGGGCCTCGATTCCCCTTAGCTCCTCTAGCAGGAACAGAGCCTTAGCCGCCGACGGCCTCTCTTCGCCGCCGCGCTCATCGGTGAAGACGCCCTCGCCTATCTGCTCCGTGATGTACTGGCCCAGGGTGCGACCGTGAGCTTTTTTGAAAGGGATAGAAGGAGTCAGGCCGTGGTCCGCCAGTATGTACAGGTCGTACTGACGCTTTCGGTATTGGGTCCTCATGCGGTCAATCTGCTTGATCTGGTTATCAATACCGCGCAGAGCTTTGAGTGCTTCGGCGCTACCTATCCTGAAATGGTGAGCGACTTCGTCGTAGCTGTAGTAGTTGGTGTAGATGGCTGGCATGCCGCGGTAAATGTCTATCAGGCAGGCGAAGGTTTGTATCTCGCGGAAGACGACGTTGGTGATGATCTGCAGAAAGGGAGATAAGACGCTGAAGGGCCGATGATAACCAGGCACGAACAGGGCCACGAGTCGTTTACCCAGGTCAATGAGATACCCCCACAAAGAAAGCACGATCACGCGCAGCACCCGCAGGGGGCTGAGCAGGAACAAAAGCAGGAACCCAATCCCCCGCACGTTCTCGAAGAAGTGCTGGCTGTTCATGGCGCTCAGCGTGAAGAGGGAGAGCCTGGCGTCGCCGTCGAACATGTTCACGTAGCTGGAGCCGCCCCGCAGGATGCCCCGCCGACCTATGGAGATGCGGTTTTGTATGGCCTTGATCGTGCCAGGTAGCTTGCAGACTATTGAGGTGTTGCTTTCTTTCTCGTACCAGCGGAAGGCAGGGATGTCAAAGTTGTTGCCAAACATGATGCCCGCCTGGGCAGCGGGGGTAGCACTGGGCAGACCGCAGCGCCAGCGAGCCAGCTTGAGGGCCGCGCCCTGAGCCTTCGGGTTGAGCCTGTCGCTTGCATCGAGCCCAGTCAAAGTGAAACCTGGCCGAAAGGTCTTCCGCTCCAGCAGACGTTTCATATACGGGGCATAGCCCTTGACCATAGCTTCGCGTAGATGGTCGTAGGCCAGGCCATCAATTTGGAGGATGATGAAACCCCGTTTCTGGTCGCCGACCTGGCTCTCTTCCAGCCCCATGCTTTCGGCGATGGCCGCATACTTCCGCGAATAGTATAGGTTGGCCAAAGCGTCGAAGAGGTCAACGATCTTCCGGATGAACCAAGTCATCTTCTAGTTTCCAACTTCCAACCTCAAGTTTTCTGCGCCGCCAACGTCTCCATAAACGCCTGAATCCTGGTCTTCAATGGCTCCTCGGCGTAGGCGCGAGTATCGGACATGTCGGCCTCCAGAATCAAGCCCGGCTTGCCCGTGCGCTCGGAGATGATGCGGCGAAGGTCGTACTGCCCCAGCGAGTAGGGCTTGCAACTGCGGTTGGAATGGAAGACGATTCCGTCTACTTGAAACC
>CAZGKH010000121.1:0-2307 GCA_964525665.1 uncultured Anaerolineae bacterium
CGGTCAGGAGACCTTGCCCAACATTGAAACCTGCCCAGCCTCAAACATGAACCTTCACCCCTCTTGCTGGCTCAGATAAGCATCAATGGCTTCTTTCAACTCCACTGGCTTGAACCCGAATGGTCCCGGGCCGCCGGCGTAGACCACGCGCCCATCCAACCCGACCAAGTACAGCCGGTCTGGCATGGCAGCATAGGCTGTCATAACCGCGTCGTCCATCTCGTCCACGTAAGTCCGGATGCCGTATTGCAGCGCTGTCTGGCACATCCCCGCCACCTTCCTGCGCTCTTCGATGGTCTGGGGATCGTAGATGCCTTGCTGAACGTGCCTGGCAGGGCCAGCCAGCTTGCCCAGGAGCTTACTGAGGCTGCCAAGCTTGCTGAGGGACCACCCATCCTCCGGGTGCGCCTCACGGATGTAAATAACCAGGAACTGCACGCGGTCATTGTACTGGGCGTACAAGTCTCGGAGGCTCACGGCCCCCTTGACGAAGGGCGGTCAGGTGAAGCTGCCGAAGACGAGGGCCACCGGCTTCTTGCCTCTGAAGTCGGAGAGACGCACGGCGTTTTCGTTGTTCACGTCTCGCAGTTCGAAATCGGGAGCCACCTCTCCCGCTTTGGGCGCGAGAGGCTCGTAACGCCTTCGCCAGGCTCTTTGGCTCTGAAGACTCTGATTTGGCTTGGTCATGATTCTCTCCCTTGTGTTGATTTCAATCAAGGTGCCAGGCACTTTCCCCCAAAGCTAAAAGTGCCTGGCACCTGAACGCTTATCTCCGAAGATCAGTTGCGGCCCGGCAAGCGGTGCAGGGCACTCTCCACCAGGCTGTAGGCCACTGGGACGACCAGCAGGGTGAGCAAGGTGCTGGTGAGCAGCCCGCCGATGACCACCACTGCCAGGTCGGAGGCGATGAGCGCGCCTTCCGTCAGGCCCATCCCCAGCGGAACCAGAGCCAGGATGGCGGCGATGGCCGTCATCAGGATGGGACGCAGCCGGGTGCGGCCGCCCTCCACTAGCGCATCGTAGATCCCCATGCCCCGTTCGCGGCGGTTCATCCGCACTCGGTCAATGAGGACGATGGCGTTGGTGACGACGATGCCAACGAGCATCATCAGGCCGACCATGGCTGAGATGCCCACCACTTTGTCGGTGATCCACAGTCCCAGCGCCGCGCCAACCACCGCCAGCGGCAGGCTAAAGAGGATGACGAAGGGATGAGCCAGGGAGCCAAAGGTAGCCACCATCACCAGGTAAACGATGCCGATGGAGATGAGGAGCGCCTGGCCCGACTGAGCGAAGCCCTCGGTCTGTATCTGGGCCACGAAGCCCTCTGACACGCTGACGGCGTCCGGCAAGCCTTTCATCTCTTCCACCGCCGACTTGCCGGCTGCCAGCACGCCCATGGTATCTTCGCTCTCAATCTCGCCACTGTAGCGCACGGCCGACTGCCCGTCCACGCGGATGATCACGTCGCCAGTCGCCAGGTTGCTGCTGACGTTGACCAGGCCATCCACCTCCTGCAATGCAGCAAGTACCTGATCGTCAATCTCCGCCAGGTCTCCAGGCGGCCCAGCCACCACCAGGTCAAAGCCACTGGCAACGCCGCCGGTCATCCCAGCGGCTACCGAAACGATGACGTTTTCCGCGCCAAAGACCGCCTCGGCCTGCTGGCGAACCAAGCTGGTCAGTCGTTCCATATCTTCCTGGGATGCCGCGTAGACGTTAATCACGGCCACGCCTTGGTCAATCGAGCTCCCCATGAAGAAAGCCTCCATCCCACCGCTGGTGCCTACCTGGCTCTGGTAGACCTGGACGCCATCCATCTCGGCCAGCGACGCTTCCATCTCACGCACCAGCCCATCGGTCTCGGCCATGGTGGCGCCATTGGGCAGGTCCACGCTGACGTTGATGGTTGACTCTCCCAGGTCGGGGATGAAGGTCTGCGGCCGCTGGCCCAGCAGCCAGAGGCTTCCCACGAAGACGACGGCGGCGATAACCAGCGTCCACAACCGGTGGCTGAGCGCCCATTTTAGCACCGGAGTGTATACCTTCTGCAGTGCGGTCTCCTCCTGGGCCGGCGGCAGGTGCTCTTTGCGGATGAACAGGTAGGCCAGCAGCGGCACGACGGTGATCGCAACCACAAAGGAGGAAAGCAGCGCGTAGGTCACGGTCATCCCAAAGGGCAGGAAGAAGTTGCCGATCATCCCGCCCATCAGGCCGATGGGGAGAAAGACGACCACTGTGGTGACGGTGGAAGCGAAGATCGGGATTGCCACGTCGCGGGCGCCGTCAATCACCGCCCGGCGCGGG
>CAZGKH010000121.1:2407-8235 GCA_964525665.1 uncultured Anaerolineae bacterium
AAGCCCATCATCACCGAAAGCGGGATGCTGACGGCTGTGACCAGCGTGCTGCGCCAACTGAGGGTGTAGCGACCGTTGACCAAGCCGCTGAGGAACAGCAGGATAACCAGCACGGCAAAGAGCGCACCCAGTCCTCCCTCGCGAGCCACCCCGTGGATGGATTCCTCGATAAAGCTGGCCTGCTCAAAGACCGTATCAGTACGCAGCTTTCCATTATCGGACACCAGTTCTTCCAGCCGGTCGAAAACGGCGTGGGTAACAGAGACGGTGTTGGCCTCGGTGTTCTTGTAGACAGTCAGCGCCAGGCTGGGCTGGCCGTCAGTGCGGTTGATGGTGTCGGTGGGGATGAAAGCCTCGATCTCGCCGGCCGCGATTCGCTCCAGTTCCGTCCTCAAGCCCGGCTCCAGCGTGCCCATGAAGTCTTGCGGAAGTACGGACAGGACATCAGGGGACAAGAGACGCAAAGTGGATGGTTCCAACGCGGGCAAGAATTCCGCATCTTGCTCCACCCACCAGAGAAAGACTTCCGGCGTCAGGTCGCCCATCAGCGCGGCCGGGTCGGGCAACATGCCGCCGCTCACCATCAGGTTGAGTAGTTCGGCCACGCTCATGCCGAAGGGGTTGTTCTGTAGATCGGCCGCCGTCTCGAACGCCAGCGGCACTGGGCTTTCAGCCTCCTCCGCCAGCGCCTGCCAGGATTCGGGCATCGCGGGGGATTCCTCGGCCGGCGCTTCGGGTTCAACTTCGGTCGTGGCTTCCGCCGCCCGCTGGGCCAGGGCCGCCTGGGTCTCTGAATCCAGCCCGGCCAGGTAGTCTAACGGCAGAGCTGCTAGCGCGTCCAGCGGCATTGCCAGCAGCATCTCCTGCGTTAGCTCATCCAGCATTTGGGGCGCAAAGGAGGCAATGCCGCCCACGACCCTCGCGGTCAGGTCGGCGGTGGTTTTCAGCGTCGTGCCCTGGGCAGCCGCAGCCTGTACCCAGCTTGCCGGCAACGGAACCGGCTCAGGTTCTGCGGCGCCCGTCTCGCCGCCGGCCGGAGCGGGTTCTTTTGTGGGAGTAGCCGTCGGTTCTGGGGTTGGCGTTGCCGTAGGCTCCACCACCTGGACAGCAGTCGGCACCTCAGTCGGTAACTCCTGGCCGCCGCCCACTTCCACCCGCGCCACGCCGTCAACTGCCTCCAGTCGCGGTACCACCTCGCTCTCCACCAATTCCTCGAGTTCGGCCAGCATCAACTCACCAGATGAAATACTGACGGTGGTCAGCGGCAGGTCATTCATGCTAAAGGAGAGCAGCTCGGGCGGCTCCACTCCTTTCGGGTAATCCAGGTCGCTCACGGCCGCCTTGATCTCATCGCGCAGGGCGTCCTGGTCCAGGCCGTACTCATTGCTTATGATGATAGCTGAAAAACCAGCGCCGGTATTCGATTCTACATAGACCACCCCGTCAACGCTGCGCACGGCGTTTTCGATAGGGATAGTCAGTTGCTCCAACGTTTCATCTGGCGTTGCGCCCTGGTACATGGCCAGCACAACGCTCTGCGGGAACTCGACCGGTGGGATGAGCTCCTGGTTGAACTGGGTTAGCGCAACAACTCCGGCTACCAGCAGTAGCACGGAGAGCGTAATGGTCACCCAGCGAAGGCGAAGCGAAAGCCGGGTGATCCTGTCAAAGAAATTCTTTAGCATGTGGTTTCCTTTCTTGGTTTCTTGAGGTTAGATGTAATGCTCTGGGTGTCCAGAACCGCGGATCAGCAGGAACACGCGGATTTGGCTTGGCACCTGATCCGCGTCTTCCTGCCTATCCGAGGTTCTAGGCATTGCCCTTGAACTGGCTCATGTACAGGTTATGGTAGAACCCGCGCTGGGCCAGCAACTCGTCGTGGGCGCCGCGCTCGATGATGCGCCCGTCGTTGATGACCAGGATGTTATCGGCGTCGCGGATGGTGCTCAAGCGGTGGGCGATGACGAAGCTGGTGCGCCCTTTCATCAGCCGCAGGAGCGCCTCCTGGATGCGGGCCTCGGTGCGGGTGTCCACGCTGCTGGTGGCCTCGTCGAGGATCAGGATGCCCGGATCGGCCAGGACGGCGCGGGCGATGGCCAACAACTGCCGCTGGCCCTGGCTCAGGTTGCTGCCGCGCTCCGACAGCTCGGTATCGTACCCCTGGGGCAGGCGGCGGATGAATTGGTCGGCGTTGGCCAGCCTGGCCGCGGCGAAAACCTCTTCTTCAGTAGCGGTCCAGACGCCCATAGCGGATGTTCTCCATCACCGACTCTGTGAAGAGAAAGGTGTCTTGCAGCACAACGCCCAGTTGGCGGCGCAAGCTCGCCTTCTGCACCTGGCGGATGTCGTGGCTGTCCACACAGATGGCGCCGTCCTGGATGTCGTAGAAGCGGGTGAGGACATTGATCAATGGGACTAGAAGCCATCAGTTCAGCATGCGTGCCTTCGGCGGCAATCTGGCCGCGATCCAGCACCACGATCTTGTCGGCGTTGAGCACGGTGCTGATGTGCTGCGCGATGACGAAGCTGGTGCGGTTGGCCATCAACTCGTCCAATGCGCTCTGGATCTTGGCTTCAGTCTCGACGTCTATGGCGCTGGTGCTGTCGTCCAAGATGAGGATCTTCGGCTGCGCCAGCAGCGCGCGGGCGATGGCGATTCGCTGCTTCTGGCCGCCGGAGAGATTCACCCCTCGCTGCCCGACCAGCATATCGTAGCCATCAGGAAACGCGGTGATGAAATCGTGGGCCTGGGCAGCTTTGGCCGCAGCGATGACCTCTTCGTCGCTGGCATCGGGGCGACCGTAGCGGATGTTATCGCGGATGGTACCGCTGAACAGCACCGCCTCTTGCAGCGCGACGCCCATCTGAGTGCGCAGCGCGTCCAGCGGGATGTCGCGCACATCCACACCGTCCAGCGTCACCCGACCCCGCTCCACGTCGTAGAAGCGCGGAATCAAGTAAGTGAGGCTAGATTTGCCCGAACCGGTCGCTCCTAAGATCGCCACTGTCTGTCCCGGTTCGGCCACCAGGTTGATGTCCTGGAGCACAAGCTCGTGGCAGTCGTGGTTGTAGCTGAAACAGACATCTTCGAAGGCCACGCGCCCAGTCACGTTGGGCGGAGGCTGCGCGTTCGGGCGATCCTGCACCTCAGCAGTGCCATCCAACACTTCCCAGATACGCCCTGCGGAGGCATCAGCCGCAGAGAGCGGCCCGGTCATCGCCCCCAACATCATCATGGGGAAGAGCGAGTACGACATGTAGTTGATCGAGGCCACGATCTGGCCCACGGTGAGATTCCCATTGATGGCCAACTGTCCGCCCAGCCAGACCACGCCCACCACGGCCACGTTGACCAGGAACAACATGGTGGGAAGCAAGGCGGCAGTCAGTTGCATGACCTTGATGTTCTCGGCCATCAGATCGCGGTTGGCCTGATCGAAGCGGGCGTTTTCGTGCTCGTCGCGTACGAACGCCTTGACCACCCGCACGCCCGCCAGATTCTCCTGCATGACCTGGTTCAAGGTATCCAGTTTCCTCTGCACCGACAAGAACATCGAGCGCGCCCTGGTGAGAAAGAACCCAATGATGACCCCGATCACCGGGAGCAGCGCCAGCATCAGCAACGCCAACTGCTTGCTGGTGGTAATCAACATGACCACGCTGCCGATCATCCACAGCGGCGCACGGGTCAGGATACGCAAAGACATCTGCACAATGGTTGTCACTTGATTGACGTCGCTGGTCGTGCGCACCAGCAGTTGGCCTGTCTGGATCCGATCCAGGTTGCCGAAAGAGAACGTCTGCACCTTGCGGACAAGCGCGCTACGCAAGTCCGTGCTCACGCCCATGCCAACCCGCACCGAAAGCAACGTGTTTCCCACAGCGAACGAGGCACTGAGGACCGCGGCCCCAAGCATCAGCAGGGAGGTGGAAAGGATCATCCCCATGTCCTGTTTGGCAATGCCCTCGTCAATGACCCGTTGGGTCAAGCGTGGGATCAGCAAGTCCGCAAACACCATGCCCAGCAACAGCACCAGCGACAGGATGGCTTGCGTTTTGTAAGGTTGGACGAAGTGTATCATCCGTCGCAGTGATTTCATTCTTGGCTTCTTTCTTTCAATAACGGTTGATCCATCGCTCAGCAACCACGAGGAGCAGGTAGAGTCCGAGGATGGCGCCCGCTCCGCTCAACAAACAGGGTAAAGCCGTCAGCATCTCGACAGGGCCAATGAACAACCCGATCAGAGCATCTCCAACGACCACCAAGAGGAAAATCGCGGCGATCAGTAACCCGCGTTCGTTTCGCTTGCGCAGACGGCGGGTATCTGTTGGTGGATGTTTGTTGGAAACCATCTCTACGACCCTACTCGTACCTACTCATACCGCAGCGCCTCGATGGGCCGCAGGCTGGCCGCTCGCCAGGCGGGGTAGATGCCAAAGACCAACCCGACGGCGGCAGCAAAGCCAGAGGCCAGCAGGACCGTGCCAGTGTCCACCACCGGAGTCAGATCGGCGGACAGGTTGCCGATCAGGTTAGAAGTTGCTATCCCGATAGCGATCCCCAGCAAGCCGCCTATCAGGCTCATCACCAGCGACTCGATCAGGAATTGGGCCAGGATGTCCCGTTTGAGCGCGCCCACGGCTTTGCGAATGCCAATCTCCCGCGTCCGCTCGGTGACGCTCACCAGCATGATGTTCATGATGCCAATCCCGCCCACCACCAGCGAGATGCCGGCAATGGCCCCCAGGAACAGGGTGATCATGCCGGTGATAACGTCGAAGGCTTCCAGAATGTCAGTCTGGCTGAGGACGGTGAAATCATCGTCGGCCTGGTAAGCGATGTCGTGGCTTTCGCGCAGTGTGTCTTTGATCTGCCGGGTTGCTTCGTCCATTAGCCCTTCGCTTTGAGCCTGGACAACGATGGCGTTCACCGCGCGCTCACCGCTGCGGGTACGACGGGTATAGAGTCGGCTCTGCGCCGTGGTGAGGGGAACAAAGACCTGATCGTCCTCACTGGTGAATCCCATCCCGCCCTTGCTCTTCAGCACGCCAACCACCTCATATTGAACTCCTCTGATTTTCACCGTCCTGCCAATGGGGAAATCATCGTCGGGGAACAAATCATCTGCGACGTTGGCCCCCAGGACGGCCACTCTGGCTTTGGTGTCCAGATCATTTTCCGTCAGCCCATCTCCCAATTCCACTGTCAGGCTACGGACGTCGAAATAGTTGGCCGTGACGCCAGCGACAGTGATGCGGGTATCCCGGCCGCCAGAGAGCACCTGCTGGTTGCCCTGTATCAAGACCGCCACTTCCTGTACCGCCGGAGCGTAGAATGGGTCCGCCAGCATCTCCGCGTCCGCCATGCTCAAGGTCTGATAGCCACCACTGTTGTCCGTATCGGCCATGATCGTAATCAGGTTAGAGCCGATGGCCTGAATCTCGCTTTCGATGGAGGCGCTGACGCCATTACCGATGGAGAGCAGGGCGATCACGGCAGCCACGCCGATGATCACGCCCAGCATGGTCAGCACGGCGCGCATTTTGTTAGTCAGCAGGCTGTCGAAGGCAGTTAGAAGGCTTTCTGTCAGGTTCATTGTCTTCCCCTATTGGATATTGGATATTAGATATTGTGCCCGTTGTCTCTATCGCTCTCGATGAGCCCATCTCTGAGCATCACCGTCCGCCGGGCGCGTTGGGCTACTTCCGGGTCATGGGTAACGAAGATGACGGTGATGCCTTGGGCATTCAGATCGTCAAAGATGTCCAGGATCTCTTCTCCTGAGGCAGTATCCAGGTTGCCGGTCGGCTCGTCGGCCAGGATGATG
>CAZGKH010000121.1:8335-9746 GCA_964525665.1 uncultured Anaerolineae bacterium
TCCAGCTTGTACGTACCGCTGGTGGGCTGGTCCAGGCAGCCGATCATGTTCATCAGCGTGCTCTTGCCGGAGCCAGACGGGCCCATGATGGCTACAAACTCGCCTTCCTGGATAGCCATGCTCACCCCGCGTAGGGCATGGACGGTCTGCGTTCCCATGTGGTACTCTTTGGTGATGTCGCTGAGCTCGATCATTGGCCGTATCTCCTCATGCCTTGTGGCGGCCCTTGGGTGAAGTCCAACACTTCTTCAACCTCGCCGATGACCAGTTGATCACCATCTTCCAGGCCGCTGGTGATCTCGGTGTATTTGTTGTCGCGCAAGCCTATGGTGACCTCTGTCTTGGCAGTTGTGTCGCCTTGAATCAGGTTGACGTAGTACTTACCTGCCTGGCGGTCGGCGGTGATGGCGCGATTGGGCACCAGGAGCACGTTTTCGCGATTGGCCGTGACCAATTCGGCGTTGGCCGTCATGCCAGAGCGAACAGACAGCTCGCCGGCCTCCAGGCTCAGATGCACCTGGTAGGTCACGATTTCGGCCCCGCTCTTAGCTTTGGGAGCAATAGAGACCAGCTCTCCGCTCAACTCTTCATCCGGCCAGGTTTCCAGGGTGACGACGGCCTGTTGCCCGACCGCCAGGCTGCCGATGTCTATCTCGTCCACGTCCAGTACCACTTCCAGGCTGCTGCTGTCCATCAGGTCCACTGCCAGCCCAGTGGCCCATTCGCCAACCGCGACGTACACGTCTGTCACCACACCGTCAAAGGGAGCTTTCACAGTGGCCTTGGCCAGGTTGTCCTGGGCCCCTTCCAGGGAGATTTGCGCCTGCGCCACCTGGGCCTCGGCCATGGCCATCTTTTCCTCCGACGCGCCCTCGATCAGCATCGCCAGATTGGCCTCTGCCTGGGCCACCTGGGCCTCGGCTTGCAGCACACCTGCTTCAGCCTGCGCCACCTGTGCTTCGGCTGCGGCTATCGCTTCTTCCGATGCGCCCGCCAGCAGCGTTGCCAGATTGGCCTCTGCCTGGGTCACGGCAGCCTCGGCCTGCAACACACCCGCTTCGGCCTGCGTCACCGCGGCTTCGGCCTGGACAACCGTCGCCTCGGCCTGGGCGATCTGGTCGTCAACGTCGTCCAACTGCGCCTGAGCGCTGGTCACCTGGGCCTCTGCTGCCGCCACTGATGCCCTGGCTGCGGCGACGACCTCGTCTGTCGCGCCCTCCTGGGCCTGCAAATAGTTGATCTCGGCCACGCGGACGGCGATCTCGGCATTGGCCACCGCGATGTCCATTTGAGTGACAAGGTAGCCGGGAGTCCCCGGCCGGCCTTGCACTGCATCTCGTTCCAACTGGGTGTTCCACAGGCTATTCTTGGCCTGTTCCCAGTTCAAGCGAGCCTGCTCTATCGTCTCGGC
>CAZGKH010000122.1:0-7065 GCA_964525665.1 uncultured Anaerolineae bacterium
TCCTCGACCGGGTGCGGCGGGGTGAAAGCGTTGAGCTGGAGGGCGGCGGTCGGAGACCTTGCCGAACTGTGCTGGTGATCGGCGGGGGTAACTCGGCCATGGACGCCGCCAGGACTGCCAGGCGACTCGCGAATGGCTCGGTGACCATTGTCTATCGTCGGACCCGGAGCGAGATGCCGGCCGACGAGGAGGAGATCAAGGATGCTTTGGTGGAGGGCGTGACCCTAGAAGAACTAGCTTCTCCCACCAGGTTCATCTTGCAGGAGGGCCAGGTCGTCGCTCTGGAGTGTGTGCGGAACGAGTTGGGGGATCCAGGGCCAGATGGGAGAAGGAGGCCAGTCTCCGTAGCCGGCAGCGAATTCCAGATCGAGGCGGATTCCATTATCGTTGCTATTGGTCAGATGCTGAAAGTTGGAAATTGGAGGCCTGCCCTGAGCCTAGTCGAAGGGTTGGAAGTTGGAGATTGGATCGTCGTTGACCCACTCACCCAGGCGACTAGTGTGCCGGGCATTTTCGCTGGCGGCGATGCGGTACGGGGACCCGCCACCATCGTCGAGGCCTGCGCCGACGGGCGGCGGGCAGCCGAGGCCATCTGCCAACAGTTGGGCGTGCCGTTTGAGCGGCCGGCCATTAAGCTTCCCGCGCTATCTGAAGAAGAAATCACGCAGGTCAAACGTGTCCGGGCTAGGAAGGCGACACAGCTAGAGGCAGTGATGCTCTCGCCCGATCAGCGTGGCGGCTTCGACCTGGTGGAAACAACCCTGACGCAGACAGCGGCACTGGCTGAGGCAGCCCGCTGTCTGCAATGCTCAACTTTGTGCGACAAGTGCGTGGAGGTATGTCCCAACCGGGCCAACTACACGTTTTCCGTCGCGCCCATCAGCCTGACGCTGCCCACGGTCTCCTGTCAGCAGGGGAAACTGGTGGTGACCAGGGAGGAGGTCTTCCAAATCGATCAGCCCCGGCAGATCACCCACGTGGACGACTTCTGCAACGAGTGCGGCAACTGCGAGACCTTCTGCGTCCACGAGGGCAAACCCTACCTGGACAAGCCCAGGCTCTTTCTCAGGGAAGACGATTTTGAACTGGAAGAGGACAATGCCTTCTATGTTGAGAGAGGCGCGCAAGGATGGGTCATCAGAAGGCGGGAGGGTGGGAAGGAAGCGCGGCTGTCGGTGGCAGGCAGCGGCGATGAAGTGATCTTCGAGAACGATCTGTTGCGGATGCGACTTTCTCCCGATTTCCAAGTCAAGACTATGGAGTTGAAAGAGGAGTTCGAGGGAGTGTTTTCACTGACCGAGGCGGCGGAGATGGTCATGATCCTCAATGGCGTTTCCACGTCCCTATCTTTCCTGCCCTTTGAGGAGACATAGCCATCGGGTTTCTGGATGCTGAGCCACCTGCGCAACTGATGCAGGTGGCTCTTTCTTACTTTTGCCAAGCAAGCTGAATTCTGGTATACTATGTCTGGTGGTCAGGCAAGACTTGACTTTAACGAAAAGTCAACAGGAGTTTGCCGCAACCCCCCAGGAGATGTTTATGAGTTCTAATCTCATAGCCGCCGAAACCCTGGCCCAGGCCATCCGCCAGGTAGCCAGAAAGGCGCACACCGAAGAAGACCTGCGCGTGGGAGTCGAACACGCCCTGAGCGCGACCTTGCAGGTGTTGGGGCTGACGGCTACGCCCGAATACGAAAAGACCACTCTCAGCGGATCGGCCGATGCCGTCTACGGCCACGCGGTCATCGAGTACAAGCGACCGGGCCGCCTGTCCGAAAGGGGATTCCCTGCCAGGCTGGCCGAGCAGATCGCCAGATACCTGACCGACCAGGCCCACCGCGCCGGGGGCCGGGCCAAACAGGCCGAAGCGTTGGAGAAGATGATCGGCATTGGGCTGGATGGAGAGCAGATCCTATTCCTGCGCTATTCCGCCACCGGGCGCAACCGGGAGTCGCCTCTGCCGCCACTGCCCGGCACGCAGCTCGAATTCTTAGACCTCCGAGGTCTAGCGGGTGGTTTCCAGATGATCGGGCCGGTGCCGGTGGGGCGAGAGAGCGTGGAACTGTTGCTGCTCTACCTGCGCTCTCTCTCGCGCAAGCCGCTCACGCCGGAAGCATTGGCCGCCGACTTTGGTCCGCAGGGTGACATCGCCCCCAACCTGGTCAACGTCTTCTACACCGCTCTACAGGCCTACCACGACCATCCCCGCGTGGCGACTTTCTTTGCTGAGTGGGACCGTATCTTCGGCATCGTCTACGGCGAAGAGTTGGGCAGGGCGGAAAGGGACGCGCCCGAACTGGCGGCTCTCTACCGAGCGGTGTCGGGGGCCGAACTCAAGCCGCTCTTCTTCGCCGTCCACACCTACTACGCGCTGCTGATGAAGTTCCTGGCGGTGGAGCTGGCCTCGTTACAAGGCGGTGCATTGGTGAGCTCTTTCGTGGCGGCGCTGCCAGCGATGACGGAGAAGCAACTGCGCCGCGAGTTGACCAACCTGGAGAACGGCGGCACTTTTGCCCTGCTGGGCATCAACAACTTCCTCGAAGGCGACTTCTTCGGCTGGTATCTGGATGCCTGGCAGACCCCAGGGGTTTCGGAAACCCCTGGGGTCTCGCTAGCCGACGGCATCCGCGCGCTGGCTCGCACGCTGGCCGATTTCGAGCCTGCCACCACCACGCTGGAGCCAGAGCACACCCGCGACTTGCTCAAGAAGCTCTACCAATACCTGGTGCCCCGCAAGCTGCGCCACGACCTGGGCGAGTATTACACCCCCGACTGGTTGGCCGAGCGGCTGCTGAATCAGGTGGGCTACAAGGGCGAGCCCGACAAGCGGCTGATTGATCCCGGCTGTGGCAGTGGCACCTTCCTTATCCTGGCCCTGCGGCGACTGCGCCAGTACGCCGCCGATCACCTCATCCCGCCCGCCGAGGTTCTCGACGCTGCGCTGCGCAACATCGTTGGCTTTGACCTCAATCCTCTCAGCGTCATCGCCGCCCGCACCAATTACCTGCTGGCTCTGGGCGACCTGCTGCGCTACCGGCGCGGCCCGGTGGACCTGCCGGTCTACATGTGCGACAGCATCCTCACCCCCACCGAGCGTGCCGACATCTTTGGCAAGAGCTACCGGCTGCGCACCGTCGTCGGCGATTTTGACATCCCCGGCGAGACGGTAGCAGTAAGGGAGATGGGCACACTATCTGCGCTGCTGGAGAGTTGCGTGCGCGACCAGTACAGCCAGCAGGAGTTCCTGGCCCGCGCCCGGCGCGAACTGACCATGACCGAGGCCATGACCGAATCGGTGCTGGAGGGACTGTACCGCCAGCTCTACCGCCTGGACGAAGAGGAACGCAATGGCCTGTGGGCGCGGCTGCTCAAGAACGCCTTCGCCCCGGTGTTGGTGGGGGAGTTCGACTTTGTGGTGGGCAACCCACCGTGGGTGAACTGGGAGAGCCTGAGCGCCGAGTACCGCGAGGCGACTAAGCGGCTGTGGGTGGACTATGGCCTGTTCAGCCTGAAAGGGCACGCTGCCCGCCTGGGTGGGGGCAAGAAAGACCTGGCCATGCTCTTTGCCTACGCCAGCATTGACCACTACCTGAAGAAAGGCGGCAAGCTGGGCTTCGTCATCACCCAGACCGTCTTCAAGACCAAAGGCGCGGGTGATGGGTTCCGCCGCTTCCGGCTGGGGGAAAAGGGCCAACACCTGCGCGTGCTGCACGTTGACGACATGTCGCGCCTGCAACCCTTTGAGGGAGCCACCAACCGCACCAGCGTGGTGGTCTGCCAACGGGGGCATAAAATCCGTTACCCGGTACCCTACACACTTTGGAGTAGAGGGACGGGCAGCGCTCGCGTGGACATTGATAAGCCTCTGGAGGAGGTATTGGCTGAGACTGAGCGAGCCAATCTGTGGGCGCAACCAGTAGACAGCAAGACGCCGACTTCGCCTTGGATGACGGCTCGCAAAGCGGCGCTCAAGGCGCTGCAAAGGGTCATCGGCCCGGCAGCTTACCGTGCGCGGGCGGGTAGTTGCACCTGGGCCAATGGTATCTATTGGGTCAGGATACTTGGCAAGCGTCCGGATGGACTCTTGTTAATAGACAACTTGGAAGACGTGGGCAGACGGGAGATTGCCAGTGAGCAGGCGGCTGTGGAGCCGTACTTGGTATATCCCCTCTTGCGTGGTCGGGAGGTGGAACGCTGGTGGGCTGATCCCAGCATCTACATCCTGGCAGTACAAGATCCTGAGACACGCAAGGGGTACGAAGAAAGCAAGATGCGCGTCGAGTACCCGCACCTGTACGGCTACCTCAAACGCTTTGAACGCATTCTGAGGAGCCGGAGTGGGATGAAGCGATACTTTGACCCCGACAAAGACCCATTCTACTCGATATACAATGTGGCATCTTACACCTTCGTCCCTTACAAGGTGGTGTGGAAAGCGTTGACCAGGAAGACTGCGGTCACTGTGGTGTCCACTCACGAAGACAAATGGTTCGATGAGCCAAAGGTAGTCATACCAGAACATAACACCATCTTCATCCCAACACAGCTTGAACAGGAAGCGCATTATCTGTGTGCAGTGTTAAACTCTGATATTGGCAGTTTGGTGGTTCAGGCTCACTCCTCGCTTTTCTACTCTGCTTCCATATTGGAACACATCGCTGTACCCCAGTTCGACGTGGGGAATCCCATCCACACCCGGCTAGCCGCGCTGTCGCAGCAGGCGCACCAGTTGGCAGCGGCCCAGACCTCCGAGGTTTCGAAAACCTCGGAGGTCTCCAGGCAGTTGGCCGGGGTGGAGGCCCAGGTGGATGAGGCGGCGGCGGAGCTGTGGGGTATCACGGACAGGGAGTTGAAGGAGATACGGCGGTCGTTGGAGGAGTTGGGGTAGAGAGAACGGTTGGGCCGGTAGACGGGTAACATCTGAGAAGAGCATGAGCTATGGGATCCCGTTCGAGCATCGAGTGGACAGAATCCACATGGAATCCAGTAACAGGTTGTGACAAAGTTAGTCCGGGATGTAAACACTGCTACGCTGAACGCATGGCGTTGCGATTACGCGCCATGGGACAACCCAACTACGTCAATGGCTTCAAGTTGACTGTACACGAGCACATGTTGGAAGTGCCGTTGAGATGGAAGAAGCCGCAAATGATCTTTGTTAATTCAATGAGCGACCTTTTCCACGAAGACGTAGCACCGGAATTCATCCAAGAGGTCTTTGATACCATGCACCGCGCCTCGTGGCACGTATTTCAGGTGCTCACCAAACGCTCCAAACGACTACTCGAACTCGATCAAGAGATTGACTGGCCTCCTAACGTGTGGATAGGGGTCAGCGTGGAGAACCATGACTATACATTCCGCATCGAACATCTGGGGCAGACGAATGCCTGTCTCAAGTTTCTCTCGTTGGAGCCTCTTCTCGGGCCGTTGCCCAACTTGGATTTGCGAGGTATAGATTGGGTCATTGTCGGAGGCGAATCTGGGCCTGGAGCCAGACTCATGAAAGAAGAATGGGTGATTGACATCAGAGACCAATGTCTTGCAGCCAATGTCCCTTTCTTCTTCAAGCAGTGGGGAGGAGTCAGAAAGAAACGCGCTGGCCGAGTTCTCAAGGAGCGCACCTGGGACGAGATGCCCATGCAGATAGGAATGATGAGCAGTCAGAGGGCACTTTCTGCCGTGATCTGACAGAGGCCAGTGGGTGAGAAGTTGAACGAGATCAATGGATGGATCGAACCATTGCTACACGCCACTTAACGATAACTCGAGAACAGGAGGTTCAGGAGAATCATGGCCGACATTGAGGTGAAGAGAACAGACCACGACGATAGCTACGAGTTCCAGGTGGCCGTGAAGGAAGGTAGGGGAGAGAGCCGCCACCGGGTGACGCTCCGCAAAGGCGACTATCAAGAGTTGGCCGCGGGCAAGGCTAGCCCTGAGGACCTGGTGACGGAATCCTTTCGCTTCCTCCTGGAACGCGAACCCAAGGAGTCAATCCTACGCTCCTTCGATCTCATGGTGATCGGCCGCTACTTCCCGGAATACAGGCGTGAGATCGTGAAGCGCCTGTGATCGGGAAAGCAGACGTCGAAACAACGATCAGCATCGAATATAGCAGCAGACTAAAGGGGTAGAACAGATGATTATGAAAAGGGTAACCTTGCTGATACTTGTTTGCGTGGTGTTAGCTGCTACTGCGACTGCTTGCCGCCTTGTTAGGCCCACGCCCGACCCCGCTGAGATAGAGCGATTGGTGGCTGCGGCTGTGCAGGCAACCATAGAGGCTATGCCCACTGCCACTCCGTATCCTACTTACACTCCGGCGCCGCTAGCCCCCGCCAACACACCGCTTGCCAACGCCAACACACCGTCAGCTAGCGCCAACACGCCGCGGCCCACACGTACTGCTACGGTCGCCTCCACCACGCCTGGATCACAGTCTGGCGCCGAATTCCGTACCCACATCGTCGTGGCGGGTGATACGCTGAGTGGTATAGCCAAAGAATATGGTACTACGGTTGAGGCGATCATGGAGGCCAACAATCTCAGCGACGCAGGGCTGATCATTATTGACCAGGTGTTGTCCATCCCTGTTGGAAAGACGGGATCTTCCTCCACATCACCAACTCCTACCTCACATACGCCCACAGCGACACCTGTGCCCCCAACCACCACCCCAACCGAAACTCCGACGTCGTAGCGCCAATCACTTTTTTGAGGACGTCCCTTACGACAACGCCCCAAGCAGGTGGCTGCTTGGGGCGTTCGACGTTACGGCAACGGTTATTTGACTTCTCGCTCCCACTGCAAAGTCTTCAACTACTGAAATCTTGAACCCGTTCTGTTGTCACGAACACTCGCTGCTGCCGCAAGTGGGTTCTTTCTTGCCGGTTAGAGCAGCGCGGATCATGGCCGCAGCACACCCCACGCCGCTATCCACCGTGATGGCTCCCGTCGGGCAGTTGAGCTGGCAGGCCCCACATTCCATGCACGCTTCGGGACGGACGAGCTGGGCCACGCGGCTGTTCCCTGTACTTCGCCCTGTACTGTCCCGTCCAGGACG
>CAZGKH010000122.1:7165-9708 GCA_964525665.1 uncultured Anaerolineae bacterium
GTCCAGGACGAACGTGCATGGCAAACACTGCATGGGGACAGACGATGATGCACAACTCACAGCCGATGCACAATTCTGGCTCGTATTGGAGGGTGTTGATCACAGACACATTGAACATGATTCCTCCCAAAACTCAGATCAGAGACAAGACTATCGTCAACAGGATGCCTATCCCCGCCATCCAGGCCATGATGGGAATGTAGGTGAACATCTCCCGGCGTACCCCACTCCTGGAAGTAAACGTGGTCGAGCCGGTGAAGTTCAATGTCAGGTAGGCGGTCAGTGGTGGTAGGGGCAACAGGAGCGTCAGCGCCGCACCGAGCCGCCGCCACCACGTTGCGTCTGGGTTGCTCAGAAGTGCTGCCAGGGCGAAGGGAAGCGCTACGAGACCGCCCAGGATGAACCCCTTGCTGCTGAAATCCCGGGTCGGGAGCCAGGGCAGCAGGAAGGGGAACAAGACCACGCCCGCCAGGACAGCCGCCACGACGGCCAAAGACGCCAAGAGGCCGCTGACAAAGAACACTACTGCCGCAGCGATCAACGTCGGCAACAGGACATGCACCAGCTCCACCGGAATCAAGACCAGGCGGTCGCGCAGCCCAAAACGCACCCGGCGCATCTCCGGCGTGGCTCGATGGGTCTTGAGATACTCCGGCAGGTCATCCGCCCGCACCGGCCCATACTCGACCTTGAACCCCGCACGCTTCTTGACCTCATGGGCGGCAACTCCGGGTGCGCCCAGTTGGGGCAAGATCAGCACGCGGTGGCTGACGACATCACGGAGTGCAGTCTCCTCGACCCGATGTACTAGCTCGTCGGTGCCAAAGGTGCCTTTACCAGCCGCGCACCAAACGTTGATGCCCTGGGTATCCAGCACCATGATGTAGCCGTCAACCCCCGTCAGAGCCGAACGCAGGGCGTCGAAGCTGAGGGTGTAATTGGCCGTGACGAAAACGGGTGAATCCGATGTATGGTTACCCAGAGCGTACAGCCCTGGTTCAACCCGGTGGCCGCTGCGGTCAACACCCCAGCGCGCCAGGAAATGGTCCCAGCGATTCGCCCAGGTGATGGTGCTGGTCATAGGTTGGATATGGGGTTGTTTGGGTTTCGCTTTGGTATCTGGCATGACAGATCCTATTGTCTGTACTCACAAAATAGGCAGCTCTGCTACTTAACTGTTCGGTTGGCGAAACGCTCCCAAGTCCAGGGTTCGTCCAGAATGGTCACCTCGACGGTCTCAACTCCATCTACACTCCTGGCCTTGCGCATCACCTGCTCAACGAGGTAACCAATCAGTGGGCAGGCGGGCGTGGTCAGAACCATTCGCACCTCTACCGCTCTGCCGTTGATGACGACCTCTTTAATCAACCCCAGATCAACTACGTTGATCCCAACTTCTGGATCAATCACCCCTTTTAGGGCCTCGCGAATTCGTGTTTCCATTTTCGCCCCTGGTGCCAATGATACCATTCTAGCCTCTTCCGTGAGCAGGGTCAAAGGGACAACCTTTGGCAGGGCCATCTCTAGCTCGTGCACCCTCTCTTCGAGCTTGCTCTGCTTGTCCAAAGCCTCGCTTATGGCTTTCAGCACCGGATCGGGCAACCTGCCGTGTTCCAGGTCTGTCGCCGGGCCTTTTGGCTTCTTCGGGCCCGCGATCCTCGCTGGCACTCCTACCACCGTTGCTCCGGGAGGAACGGGCTTGACCACCACCGCGCCGCCGCCGATCTTGGCGTTGTCTCCCACGGTGATGGGACCAAGCACCGTCGCCCCCGTGCCAATCACCACGTTGTTGCCGATGGTGGGATGGCGTTTCTTCTTCTCCAAAGTCGTGCCTCCCAGAACCACCCCCGTGTACATCAGGACGTCGTCCCCAATCTCGCTCGTCTCACCGATGACCACTCCCATGCCGTGGTCAATGAAGAACCTGCGACCTATCTCTGCCCCTGGGTGTATCTCGATGCCGGTCAGAAGCCGATTGATGTGGGAAAGAAGGCGACCCAGGAAAAGAAGCTCGTGTTGCCACAGGAAGTGAGCTATCCGATGCAGCCAGAGAGCGTGCAAGCCAGGATAACAGCAGATCACCTCCAAAACGGTCTTGGCCGCCGGATCCTTGTTAAAGACGGTTCGAATGTCCTCTTTTATCCGCTCGAACACCCCATTCCTCCACCTCCTTAATTGCTGAGAGCGCTGAGGTCCGCTGAAGCAGCCGTCCGTTTAGCGCCGTCAGTGCGGCCAACGTTCTCGTAGTAGTTCTCGATTGCTCTGCGCAAAGCATCAGGGCCTAAGTTAGAGTCCATCTTCCTTTCGGGGATGTCACCCAAAGCCTCAATGACGGCCTGCGGCGTGATGCGCAGGGCCTCCTCAATCGTTTTGCCCTCGGCCATCGCGCTGGTGATGCTGCTGGAGGCGATGGCCACGGGGCAACCCATTGTCTTGTGTCTGACCTCGACCAGGCGGCCATCGGACACCCGAATCCAGAAGTAGGTTATATCCTCGGGGCACTTTGGACCGCCCCCCGCCTTGCCCAAGCCATCGGCGCCCTC
>CAZGKH010000123.1:0-6697 GCA_964525665.1 uncultured Anaerolineae bacterium
CCGCTGGCCATTCCTCCCCCCAGCAAGCTGGGGGGCATCCTGGCTACCTTAGTGAGGGAGATTCCCCCTGATGTGATCTTGCTCGACGTCATGATGCCCAAGATGGATGGCTTCGAAGTAGTCCGGCGACTGAAAGAGGATGAGGAAACCACGATCATCCCCATCGTCATGGTGACGGCCCTGAGGGAGGTAGAGGATCGGGTGAAGGCCCTGGAGGTGGGGGCCGATGATTTCTTAAGTAAGCCCGTGGAGAAGACGGAATTAAGAGCGAGGGTGCAGTCCCTGCTCAAGGTCAAGGCTTACAACGATCACATGCGTGACTATCAAAAGGAGCTGGAGGCCGAGGTTGCCAGGAGAACCGAACAACTGCGGCAAGCCTTCGAAAGGATCAAAGCGGCCTCGCTTGACACCATCTATCGGCTCTCCCGGGCGGCTGAGTACAAAGATGAGGATACCGGGGCCCATATTCAGCGCATGAGCCATTATGCCGCCGCCGTCGCCCGCAAGATGGGCCAGGACGATGTGACCGTGGAGGCCATTCTCTACGCCGCTCCCATGCACGATATAGGGAAAATCGGCATCCCGGATCACATCTTGCTCAAGCCAGGCAAATTGGACCCGGATGAGTGGGAAATCATGAAACAGCATGCCATCATCGGAGGACACATCCTGGAGGGTTCTGAGGCCGAATTCATCGGATTAGCCGAGGTCATTGCCTGCACCCATCATGAAAAGTGGGACGGCAGCGGGTACCCCAGAGAACTCAAAGGTGCAGAGATCCCCCTGGCTGGGCGTGTTACGGCCATCGCCGATGTTTTCGATGCCCTGACATCCAAGCGGCCCTACAGGCGGGAGCCATTTTCATTGAAAAAAACCTTCGCCTTTATCGAAGAGGGCCAGGGAAGCCACTTTGACCCTGAGGTGGTGGATGCCTTCTTCGCCATTAAAGATGAAATATTGACGATCAAAGAGAAATATAAAGACCAACACGAGAGTCTGCTCGTTCAGATGGTTGGAAGGGCGGTCTAGCCCGCACTGGGTGAAATTAGTGCCTATTTCAGGAGGTACGCGAGATGAAAGATCAAGACAAGACAAAAGACCAACTCATGAATGAATTGGCAGAGCTGCGCCAACGGATCACTGAATTGGAGGCATCAGAGAGTCGGCTCAAGCGAGCAGAGGAGGCACTGCGCCAGAGTGAGGAAGAACTAAGAGCGATTTTTGACGGCGCCAGAGATGGCATAATGGTACTTGATAGAACGGGCAAGGTTATGAGAATTAACAAATATATACTAGAGGTCGGAGGGTATACTGAAGAAGAGCTGGTTGGAAAACGAATTGATGTTTTGGAAATGGTTCCTTCCCAAAGCATGGCAAAGATACTCGCTGCTTTTGATAAGCTTGAAAAGGGCCAAGATGCGCCTCCGTATGAGATAGAAGTGTATCTCAAGACAGGTGAAAAGAGGATCAGTGAAGTTCACAGCTCTCTGGTAAGACAAATAGGGAGAGTGGTGGGAATTGTTGGGATCATGAGAGACATCACCGAGCGCAAGCGGGCGGAGGAAGAGCTTAAGCAAAGCTTTAAGAGGCTACGAAGCACCATGGAGGGGACGGTCGAGGCCTTGATATCAACGACCGAAAGAAGAGATCCATACACAGCAGGCCATCAGCGACGAGTAACCCAACTGGCCTGTGCCATCGCCGAGGAGATGAACCTTCACAAGGAGCAGATCGAGGGAATTCGTGTGGCTGGGAGTCTTCACGATATCGGCAAGATATATGTACCTGCTGAGATCCTCAGTAAGCCCGGTCGGATAACCGATATCGAATTCAGCCTGATCAAGATTCATCCCCAGGTCGGTCAAGAGATACTGAGGGCGGTAAACTTTCCATGGCCGGTGGCCGAAATCGTGCTGCAACATCAGGAAAGGTTGGATGGGTCCGGTTATCCTGCCGGGCTGAAGGGTGAAGAGGTCCTGCTGGAAGCAAAGGTTTTGGCTGTGGCTGATGTGGTCGAGGCTATGTCCTCTCACCGACCCTACCGACCGACTCGCGGTATTGATAGGGCTTTAGAGGAAATCTTACAAAATAGAGGCGTTCGCTATGAGGCTGAGGTGGTAGATGCTTGCTTGAAGCTCTTCACCGAGCGGGGGTTTAGATTCAAAGAAAGGGGACGGGGTGATACCATCGCATGAGTGAAATGTTGAAAGACAACCGGCGGATGCTGGTTTACCTCGTCGTCTCCAACTTCATGCTTTACTTCGGCTTCCGCCTCTGGCAGGCGATGTTCAACAACTTTGCCGTGGAGGAGATGGGTATTGGGCCAGGGGGCATCGGCTGGATACAGGCGCTGCGAGAGCTGCCAGGATTGATGGGCTTTTGGGTCGGCTTCCTGGCTCTCTTTCTGTCCGAAGTCCGCATCATGGCTTTGAGCGTCATCTTGCTGGGCATTGGCATGTTTATGACTGGGCAGGCAGCCAACACCGCTTTCCTGCTGTTCGGCACGGTGGTGATGAGCTTTGGTTTCCACTTCTTCTACCCCAGCAACAACGCCGTGGTGCTGATGGCAGTAGAGAAGCAGGACACACCCAAGGCGTTGGGCCAACTGAGAAGCCTGGCAGCGGTAGCTGCCCTCGCGGCCACCGGCGCGGTCTATCTGCTGGCGGGATCATGGGGCTATCGGCGATTGTTCATGCTCGTGGGGGGGATGGTCGCCGTGGGGGGACTGCTGCTGCTGCCGCTGGGGGGAGGCAAAGAGGGCTTGCCCCCGCGTCGCCGGGTCATCCTGCGGCGGCGATACTGGCTATACTACGCCCTCTCGTTCCTGATGGGCAGTCGCCGCCACATCTTCACTACCTTTGCCATTCTTTTGCTGGTGCGCGAATACGGCATAAGCGTCCAGACCACGGCCACCTTATTCCTGGTCAACAGTCTGATCAACACCTACGTTCTGCAATTGGTGGGCAAAATGGTGGGCCGGCTAGGCGAGCGGCTGATACTGAGCGTCGCCTTTGGCACATTGGCCGTTGTCTTCCTGGGCTACGCCTACGTGACGTATCTGCCATTGCTGTTTGTCTTGTATATGATTGACAACGTCATGTTCGGCTTCAACCTGGCGCTGATAACCTATTTTCAAAAGATTGCCGTCACGCCCGAAGAGATCACTAGCAATATCTCTGTAGAGCAGACCATCAATCACATCTCGGCTATTGTGGTGCCGGTGGCTGGGGGCACAGTGTGGGAGTTGTTCGGCTCGCAAGCCCCGTTTCTGGCGGGAGTCGGCATCGTGCTGGTCTCGCTGGTGTTGACCCAGTTCATGCGCACGCCGCCGTCGCTGGTTGCTGTGGCGGCCACGGCGGGGGGAGGAGAACACAATTTACAGAATTAGCGGATCAAGCAACTTCCGCTGAGGAGGAATCCGCAAATCCTGCCAATCCTGTTCTAATGACAGTCGGTTCGACAAATATGACTTAGGAGGTGCTTCAATGAAAGTCGTAAGTTGGAACATTGAATGGATGAACAATTGGTTCGTCGGTTATGGCGCAGTTGCTTTCAAAGAGCGGTATGAGCCGCGAGGCAATCCACAGGATGCCATAGCCGATGTGGACGCTCTCTGCAGGCGCGTGGCTCAAGTCATTGATGACTTGGCCCCTGACATCTTGTGTGTGCAGGAAGGCCCCAGCGACCTGCGTGAAATGGAGCTCTTCGCGTCCACCTATCTCAGCGATGAGGCTGGAGAGAGCCGCTACCGTATTTTCGGGGGACATGATGGGGGGGCTCAGAAGGCATACATCCTGATTGGTCGCGACGGCCCCGTCACCGATCCCAGAGAGCCCAGCGACGGGCTTACCCGTTCTCTAGCCGAGGAGTGGGAGAGTGACGTGGACGGTGACGCCAACCTACAGCCGTATCGCTTCACCCGCCGGCCAGTCGTGGTTGACTGCGACTATGAAGGTCAGACGGTGCGCGTGGCGACACTTCATCTGAAGTCCAAGTATGTTCACCGTGGCGCTGATCTGTGGAGCAGGCCCGCCAGGCGGCATGAGTTCATTAGAGAAGCCCTAAAACACAGACGCCGCATCTCGGCTGAATCCATGAGGGTTCGCCACTACCTGAACGATCTATTGGAGGCCCAGCCGCATATTCCCATCATCGTCACCGGCGACTGTAACGATGGCCCAGGAGCCGACTACTTCGAGAAACGGTATCTCACCCACAACGTGACCGACATCTTGCTCGGCAGCACCTACTACCCTGCCTTTCAGTTCGAGCACGCCTTTATCCACCGCCTTCCCCACACACAGCGCTACACGGCCATCTTCGACGATTTCGTGACCGGCGAAAATGACAAGCTGTTGGTGCTCGACCACATCCTCGTCTCTCCAGTTCTCAAGTCGGGCGGCGGCGCCGCCATCGGCCTCCTGAACGGCGGGATCGGCCATCAGGAGTTCGAGCGAGCGATTGACGAGAATGCCGCTTCCGCGCGGCAGAAGTTCCCCAGCGACCATCGGCCGGCCTTCGCCGTCTTCGGCCCTTGAGGCAGCACTGGCAGCGGGATCCCGATCGCCGAGGTCTCTGACCGAAGGCGGGAGCAAGTATGCTCAT
This sequence comes from uncultured Anaerolineae bacterium, assembly GCA_964525665.1. Lineage (GTDB taxonomy): Bacteria > Chloroflexota > Anaerolineae > VGOG01 > VGOG01 > CAYMKL01. The sequence goes on from CAZGKH010000123.1 coordinate 4,606, forward strand.
TTGCGGGGGTGATATGTCCCCTGATGTTTTCCGAGATTACCTGAGAAGCATAGAGAAGAGCCTGGCGACGGGGAGCGCCACCGAACACACCCACCGCTCGGCTCTCAAAGCCCTCCTTGAAGCCGTCGGCGAGAACATCACCGCCATCAACGAGCCCAAGCGCGTGGACTGCGGGGCGCCCGATTACATCATCACCCGCGCCGGTACGCCCATCGGCTACGTCGAGGCCAAGGACGTGGGAAGGAGCCTGGACGCGGCGGCGCGGTCCGAGCAGATGCGCCGCTACCGCGAATCGCTCAACAATCTGATCCTCACCGACTACCTGGAGCTCCGCTGGTACGTGGAGGGCGAGCACCGGGAGACGGCCCGCCTGGCTACGCTGACCATTGATGGGAGGATCAGGACACGAAGGGGAGGCATCCAGGCCGTTTCGGGGCTGTTGCAGAAGTTCTTGGCCCAGGCGGCGCCCACGGTGGGCACTCCCCAAGAGCTGGCCCAGCGCATGGCGGCTCTGGCCGGCATGACCCGCGATCTCATCGAGGAGACCTTCAAGCAGGAGCGCAAAGAGGGTATGCTGCACGCCCAGTTGAAAGCCTTCCGAGAGACGCTGATCCCCTTCCTCACCCCGGCCCAGTTCGCCGACATGTACGCTCAGACCATCACCTACGGCCTCTTCGCTGCCCGCGTCCGCGTCCCGACCGGGCAGGATTTCACCCGTGAGAAGGCGGCCTGGAACCTGCCCAAGACCAATCCCTTTCTGCGCAGGCTCTTCAATCAGATCGCTGGGCCGGGACTGGACGACCGCATTGCCTGGCTGGTGGACGACCTGGCAAACTTGCTGGCCCGGGCGGACATGGCAGAGATCCTGCGCGACTTCGGCAGGCGGACGCGGCAGGAGGATCCAGTGGTCCACTTCTACGAGACCTTTCTTGGCGCCTACGATCCCCAGACGCGCAAAGCCCGCGGCGTCTATTACACCCCTGAGCCAGTGGTCTCCTACATTGTCCGCTCCCTCGATCACATCGTGAAAACCAGCTTCAACCGCTCCCTGGGCCTGGCCGACACCAACACCCTCATCCTCGACCCGGCCGTTGGCACGGCGACCTTCCTCTACTTCGTCATCCAGCAAATCCACGAGACCGTAGCCGGGACGGTGGGCAAAGGGGGGTGGAGTAGCTACGTGGCGGAGAAACTCCTGCCCCGCGTCTTCGGCTTCGAGCTGCTGATGGCCCCCTACGCCGTGGCTCACATGAAGCTGGGCATCCTCCTGCAAGAGACCGGCTACGACTTCACGGGCGACCAGCGGCTGGGCATCTACCTCACCAACTCGCTGGAGGAGGCCATCACCCAGGCCCAGACTCTTGGCTTCGCCAGGTTCATCACCGATGAGGCCAACGCCGCGGCGGAGATCAAACGGGACAAGCCCATCATGGTCGTGCTGGGCAATCCCCCCTATTCGGTCAGTTCGGCCAACAAGGGAGAGCACATCGAGGAGTTGATGGAACGCTACAAAGCCGCCGTCCGCGGCGAGCGCAACATCCAGCCCCTCTCCGACGACTACATCAAGTTCATCCGTTTCGCCCACGACCGCATCGAGCGCACCGGCTACGGTGTCATCGGCATGATCACCAACCACTCCTACCTCTCCGGCCTGATCCACCGGGGGATGAGGGAGGAGTTGATGAAAGGCTTCGATGAGATCTACGTGCTGAACCTGTACGGCAATGCTCTGATGGGGGAGACCGCGCCCGATGGCGGCCCGGATGAGAACGTTTTCGACATCCGGCAGGGAGTGGCAATTTCCCTCTTTGTGAAGCGGGCCGCCCAGACCTTTGAGGTTTCGGAAACCTCAAAGGTCTACTACGCTGACCTCCGGGGCCTGCGGGAGGGCAAATACCGCTACCTGTGGGAGAACGACGTCAGCATAACTGACTGGCAGGCGCTTGAGCCGGTGTCACCATACTTCTTCTTTGTGCCGAAGGACTTCGATTTGCAAAAGGAGTATGAGAGAGGGTGGAGTGTACCGAATATTTTCCCAGTGAACGTTAGCGGTTTTGTAACCCATCGAGATCATTTCGCCATTGACCTCGAT
>CAZGKH010000123.1:6797-9547 GCA_964525665.1 uncultured Anaerolineae bacterium
AAGGAGCAGTTTGGGCTGAAAGACACACGTGACTGGAAACTTTCAGAAGCAAGAAAGAGTTTGCAGCACGACAAGCGATGGGAAGACAGGTTCGCGAATTGCTTCTATCGGCCTTTTGACATTCGTCCCACCTATTACAATTCTGCTGTTATTGAGTATCCACGTCCCAGGGTTATGAGTCATATGCTCAAGGAAAATGTGGCATTGCTGACATGCCGACAGCAGGCTGGGGTAGGGTTTAGACATGTCCTTTGCTCAAATGTCCCTACTGAACGTTGCGCTATCTCTCTTAGGACTCGTGAGCTCACATATGTGTTCCCTCTCTACCTCTACACCATCCCTGAAGAGAAGCCCAAGAAGGGTGGCGGAAGCGTCATCGCCCTCACGCTATTTGAACCCAAAGCGGAGTACGAAACCCGTGAACCCAACCTCTACACCTACGCCGTCTTCCACTCCCCCACCTACCGCGAGCGTTACGCCGAATTCCTCAAGATTGACTTCCCCCGCCTGCCCCTCACCTCCGACCGGGAGCTGTTCAAGGCCCTGGCCGAGAAAGGCGAGGAGCTGGTGAGCCTGCACCTGATGGAGTCGCGCAAGCTGAATCACCTCGTCACCGGCTTCCCCGTGGCTGGCTCCGACAGGGTGGAGAAAGTCCGTTACGTGGAGAAGGTCACAGAGGAAAAGAAAGTCCCCACCGATGCCTCTCCCGCGTCAGTGAAAGTGTCCAACCGCAGGTTGCCGCTCGTCTTCGAGCGCCAAACGCCGGTAAAGATCAAACCCAAGCCAAAGCCGAGGCCCACAGGCCGCGTCTACATCAACAAAACCCAGTACTTCGTGGGAATCGCGTCAGAGGTCTGGGAGTTCCAGATCGGCGGCTACCAGGTCTTGCACAAGTGGCTCAAGGACCGCAAAGGCCGCAAGCTCATCTTCGACGACTTCTTCCACTACCAGAAGATCGTCGTGGCCCTGAAAGAGACCATGCGGTTGATGGGGGAAGTTGACGAGTTGATCCCTGCGTGGCCCATTGAGTGAGGTAAGGACTTGACCGACGAGTTTATTCTTCTACCAATGCCCCAGCGCCTGCAGCGCCTGGAGGGAAGCCATCGCCTCCAATCCGAGCGTTTCATCTGGTTGAAGAGTGACATCCCGAGCGACTTGCTGCGCACGGGGCGGATCGTCCAGGAGGCGCTGGCCTCCATCGGGCCTCGATGGGAGTTGACGGCGGCGCCGGGCGATGATGCGGGCCGCTTGGGGGTCATCGTGCATGTAGACCCAGCGCAGGTGCCCTGGCCCGAAGGGTATCGCCTGAGCATCGGCGCGGATGGCATCCACATCGTGGCCCACGACGCGGCAGGCGCATTTTACGCTGCCATGACGCTGAGGCAGATGGCTCGCCAGTGCGCTGGCGCGGGGGAATTGCCCTGCCTGCGCATCGAGGACTGGCCCGACTTTCCCCATCGCGGCGTCATGCTGGACATCAGCCGCGACAAGGTTCCCACTATGGAGACCCTGTACGCGCTGGTGGATCTGCTGGCGGAATGGAGAATCAATCAGCTCCAGCTCTACACCGAGCACACCTTCGCCTATCGCCATCATCGGGAGGTGTGGGAAAACGCCTCGCCCATGACCGGCGAGCAGGTCATGGCCCTGGACGCCTACTGCCGCCAGCGCTTCATCGAGCTGGTTCCCAACCAGAACTCCTTCGGCCACCTGCATCGCTGGCTGAAGCATCCCCGCTATCGCCACTTGGCGGAAACTCCCGCTGGCTTCCAGAGTCCCTGGGGCGACGATCCCTTCAGCCTATGTCCGCTGGAGCCTGGCTCCCCGGAGTTGCTGGCCGAGCTTTACGATGAGCTCCTCCCTCACTTCTCCAGCCGCCAATTCAACGTGGGCTGCGACGAGACCTTCGAGCTGGGGCAGGGGAAGAGTCGGGCCGCCTGCGAGGAGAGAGGTGTTGGTCGGGTGTACCTGGAGTTCCTGCTAAAGATCCACCAGTTGGTACAGCGGCACGGGCGGACGATGCAGTTCTGGGGCGACATCATCCTGCATTATCCCGACTTGATCTCCGAATTGCCGAAGGACATCATCGCCCTGGAATGGGGCTACGAGGCCGAGCACCCCTTCGCCAGGAATGGCCAGAAGTTCGCCCAGGCGGGCGTGCCCTACTACGTCTGCCCCGGCACCTCCAGTTGGAACGCCATCGCTGGCCGCACGGCCAACGCGCTGGGCAATCTGTGGAGCGCCGCCGAGAGCGGCAAAACTCACGGCGCTATCGGCTACCTGATCACCGACTGGGGCGACCACGGCCACTGGCAGCATTTGCCCGTTGCATTCCTGGGCTACGCCTACGGTGCGGCGGTGAGTTGGGCGGCGCAGGCCAACCAAGACCTCGACCTGCCGCAGGCCCTCGATCTCCACGCCTTTCAGGACGCGGCTGATGTCATGGGCCGTCTGGCCTACGATTTGGGCAACGCCTATCGGGAGGCGGCCGCGCTCGTCCCCAACGCCTCCCTGTTGGCCTTGCTCCTGCTTCGTCCTGACCAGCCCGTGACGGAAAGCGACTGGCCGGGGCTGACGGTTGAGGGGCTGGAGCGAACGCTGGAGTACGTGGATCGAGCGATGGGCCCCCTCTCCCAGGCGCGCATGGCACTGTACCGTACGGTCCAGTACGGTGCCCGCCCCGGCGCGGAGTTGATCGCCGAAGAATTCCGCCACGCCGCCGCTTTGCTGCGGCACGCCTGCCGCCTGGG